>NZ_QUHY01000001.1:0-265045 GCF_003479865.1 Blautia sp. AM47-4 | reverse complement strand
GGCTTGCGACACCATTCTCATTCTATCACAGGAGGCTTTATTTTGTTATCCTCACCACTTCCGACTACTCTATTCTCCCCAGCATAGCTGGGGGATTAGACTTTTCATTAAAGCAAACGTGGCGAACCATAAAAGCAAATTGTTATCCTTAAGCATTAACATAAGTGCACAGTTGATTACAATCTAATGGAAACAGTAGATTCCATAGCTGTACTTGCCAATATACCCAATAGATGCAAGTACTTTTTCCCTCCAGACTCTCCACTGATGCATCTACAAAACAAGAACAGGCATCCAAGCATTAATCCTGCGTTTCCATTACAAACTATTCCTTCACATCTCAGCCAGTCATAAGACCGTTGCCTGCTGCTCACCACGGAGAGGTGTGTGAAGATTTGAGCAGCTTACTGTGTGGATGTATATCCACACAGCCTGATTTATGCTTTATAGCCCTTTTCGCAGATTACATTGACCACTTCATCCACATATTTCTGGCAGGTATCGTGCTCAGGCGCTTCCACCATAACACGCACCACCGGCTCGGTACCGGATTCACGCACCAAAATACGGCCAGTATCGCCCAGTGCATCGGTAACTTTACTTACTGCTTCCTGCACAGCCGGGTCGTTCTGTGCCGCCTTCTTATCCGTAACACGGACATTCTCCAGCACCTGCGGATAAATCTTCAGCGGGGAGGCCAGCTCGCTCATCGGCTTCTTCTTGGCCAGCATGACCTCCATCATCTTCAGGCTCGTCAGGATGCCATCGCCGGTGCTGGCGTACTTGCTGAAAATGATATGACCGCTCTGCTCACCGCCAATACGGCAGCCGTTCTTGGCCATATACTCGTAGACGTATTTGTCGCCCACGGCGGTCTTTGCGTAACCAATCCCCTGCTCGTCAAAAGCCTTGTACAGGCCAAAGTTGGACATAACTGTAGTGACAACGGTATTGGTCAGCAGCTTACCACGCTCTTTCATGTAGCAACCATAGATATACAGAATGTGGTCACCAGTGATGACATTGCCTTTCTCATCTACACACAGGCAACGATCCGCATCGCCGTCGTAAGCAAATCCAACATCCAGACCTTTTTCTACAACAAACTTTTGCAAACCCTCAATATGAGTAGAGCCTGCATCGTTATTGATGTTCAGTCCGTTGGGCTGGTTATTGATCACATAGGTATCTGCGCCGAGTGCGTCAAACACAGACTTCGCAATATTCCAAGAGCTGCCGTTGGCACAGTCAAGACCGACCTTGACGCCCTTGAAGGAATAGATACCCAGAGAAATCAGATAGCCCATATAGCGGTTGCGGCCTGCTACATAGTCCACCGTGCAGCCAATATGCTCTCGATGTGCAAACGGCAGCTCTGGCCAGTCCTGGTCGAACACATGGAGCTTACCATCAATGTAGTCCTCAACCAGCAGCAGCGTTTCTTCTGGCATCTTCTCACCGTAGCAGTCGATCAGCTTGATGCCATTGTCATAGTATGGATTATGGCTGGCGGAAATCATAATGCCGCAGTCAAAGTCATCCACACGGGCAATATAAGCCACCGACGGGGTGGTGGTAACATGGAGCAGATAGGCATCTGCACCAGATGCAGTCAGGCCTGCCACAAGGCTGTACTCAAACATATAAGAACTACGGCGAGTATCCTTACCAATAACAATACGAGCGGGCTCGTTATCTCCGTTACGCTCACGGAGAGCATTATAGTACCAGCCAAGAAAACGCCCTACCTTGTAGGCATGGTCAGCTGTCAAAGTAATTCCGGCTTCACCACGGAAGCCGTCTGTTCCAAAGTATTTTCCAATTATTTATTTTCCCCTCTTATTGCAAAAACGTAAGAACGAAGAAGTCTTCTCCCTAACAGCATTGTATCCCTCATTTATTATTGGATCTTTAAGAATCCACAAAATAATGTAATACAAGCCAAAAAAGACAATTGTCTGAGTAGCTAAATAAAAGAAAATATTATTCACTGAAAGAAGTTGTCCTGTAAAGATTTCAACTACGCAGGCAACAGCTATAGCGAAAAAATAGTTGTATGCTTTTATGCGCCTTAAAAGTTCTGCAATATATTTCTTGCATCCGATTCCCATCCAAATTGCATTCCAAACCTCTGTTATCAATGTACCTATTGCGGCTCCAAAAGCACCTAGTGATGGAATCAGAAGAAAGTTTAGAATCAAATTAATCCAAAGTCCTACAAATATACTCTGAGAATATCGATTTTCATTTTCATGAGGTATTAAAATCTGATTACCAAATATATTTGTAATACATAACACAATAATACACACAGAAAGAATAACCAATGTATTTGAAGCATCCAAATATTCTCTTCCGCAAAAGAAAAGAAGGAGTGGTTTAACATTAAACATAATAAAGATTGATAAAGGAATAGCAAGTACTAATGTAATCCGTAAAGATTTTTCTAACAAAGTGACTACTTTAGATTCATTTTTATTCTTTATATAAAATGTGATACGCGGTATCAAAACTGATGTTACAGCAGTTGACAAAGCCAAAACCAAATTCTTGATTTTAAGAGCCGCATTATATAAGCCAACAGCCTTCTCAGAATCAAGTATGCCAATCATAACCACATCGAAATTAGAATAAATAGTAATCATAACTGATGCTGAGAACAAGACAAAAATTGGCTTTAAATGCTTTTTAAAATCATGTTTCTCGCTCACCTGTCCCTTAAAAGAAATATATTTTCGTACATTCAAGAAATTGCAAATATAATTTGCTGCCGATGCAAATACTGTCACAAAACCGTACCATAAATAATCTTCCGAATTTCTTATAAGAAGAAATGTTAAAGCGACTGAAATAGTTTTAAACAGCAGCGAACGTTTTGTAATATATTCATATTCTTCAAGCGATTGATAGAGCCACTCAAATCCAATACTCGTCAGTATTATTGTAATGCTTTGAACAGCAAAGAGATAGCGATATTCATAAAACTTAGGATAGAAAGCAACGCCAATAAATAAAAGAATATATGCAACAATTGTAGCACACAAATTGATTACAAAGAGTTCATAAACCAAGCCAGATAGTTTTTCCTTATCATTGCGCACCTTCGCACATTCACGTAACCCGTAAGCCGGAATACCTAATGTTGCTATATAGCCAAAATACTGCAGCACCGAAGTTACAAAAGCGACTTTTCCGGTTCCAATGGGTCCTAAAACCCTTGCAACATAACTATACGTAAGTAAAGGAAACACACAATTTGACACTGTCAACAGTGTGCTCATAATGATGTTCTTTTTTATGGACTTCTCTCCCAATTTTTCAGTCTCCTTATTACAATAACAATTAAGAGAAACAAACCATCTTCTCTAATATAAATTCATTATTTCCCAAGTAATGCTTTTTTTAATCTTAGCTTAAGGCTTGTAATATAATACTCCTTAGAGGAAATCAGCTTATATTTATGTTTAATTTCATTACTTTCGATTGCCCCCACTAGTGATGAAGACATTCCACCAAGTGAAAAATTACTAACAATTTTCATAATAGGTATAAACGATACCTTTCTGCTAAAATAAAATTTTAAGAATAAATCGTAGTCTGCGGATGATTTGTATGTTTCATCATACATGCCCAAGTCAAGATACGTATCTCTTGTAACAAAACATGATGGGTGTGGTATCATAACTTTATTGAGAAACTCATAATTTATCATATAAATCTGATAAGGCTTATTATTCAGATAATTATATGTCATACCATACAGCACACTGTACTTTTCATGATTAAAACTATATACAATTGTTTGAAGCGCATCCGGCTCATACCAGTCATCGCTGTTTATGATGCCAACTAGTTCACCACTAGCCATTTTGATTCCTTTATTCATCGCATTATAGATGCCTGAATCTCTTTCACTAACTACTTTAAGCTTTGATCCAAAAGCGTTGCGGTATGCATCAATTATTTTCAAAGTGTCGTCCGTTGACATGCCATCAATTATAATATATTCATAATTACTATATGTCTGAGCAAGAACACTTTTTAGTGTACGTTCAATTGTTTTCTCGCTATTATAACAAGCTGTAATAATAGAAACTTTGTAGTTATCTGACATTATTTTCCTTCTCCATTTTTATCAACTGATTCTTTTCTTCTAATAGTAGTACGGACAATATAAAGATTCCAAATCCCGTTTCCCAGTACCAATGGATTTCATTAACAGATGTAATAATAAAAAACAGATAGAAAAACAGGAAATACGTTTCGTTCGTTTGTTTAAAAATATTAACTGACATTTTTATCAGTTTCCGCCAAATCATAATTACCCACATAGCTCCAAGAGTGCCATATATATATATATATCCAAAAACACCATTGTCTGAAAGAAATATTGCCTTATTATACCCTGCCGCTTCTAGTGCTTTTTGAATATATGGATAGCCTGCCCCTAATATCGGATGTTGTGCTATCATACTTAAATACAATTTACGTCCGTCCAGTCTAACACCGAAATGTCCATAGTCAGAAAAGCCAGATTTAATTTGATAAATTAAGTCCTGGGCCATGGTTGTATTGAGCAAAAGTACAAATAGAACAACACCTAAAAAAGTGTATGCGATTTTAGTGTCTATCCCTGAACGTTTGATGTACATGGCCAAGGCAAGACAAATCAATAGAGCTATTGATGTTAGGCGAAATTTTTGAACAACCATGGTTTCAAATATTACTAATAAGCATGTTACTGCGGACAGTAATCTTTTCTGATGGCTTCTTTTTTTATCTAACAATTTGTCAGCTTCTACCATAAACAGAAAATCAAGCAACGTAGGCATGAAGTAAAATCTCAAGCCTCCGTATCGCGTGCTAGTGTTTACATGTAAAAACATAAATGATGGAGCTATCAAATACTGTAGAATAAACAAGAACAACTCTAAGAACGCAACAATTTTTAAGGCCTCAAAAAGAGTTGAGTACCTAATATTTCCACTTTCAAGTGCCTTTTTTATAAGAAAATAAATCAAGCACCATATTATAAGTCTCCTTTGTTGAATTAAACCGTCTATAATTGATTGTCCAAAAACAAGGTTGCTTTGAATACTACTTGTAAGAATCAAAGCAAAAAATAAGACAATATATAGATCCAAATTATATTCTATGTTAATTATTTTTTTCTTAGTTCGTAATGACTTAATCAAAGCGAACGTAAAAAAGACAAGTAAGCCAACATCAGATGGCTGCAGTTTCAGTATCTCAAATGCTTCATCTGCAAAATATAGAAATGACTGAATGCAAACAATCATAACCACTAGCACTAATTTATTTTTTGATATCTTCATTTCTTCAGACATTGATTTCCAAAGGTAAAATCACGTTTCTCCTTAAATTATATTGTAGTAGTTATTTAAGTCCCTCTCCAAGGACTATATGCTATAACCGACTTCATTGTCTGAGTATCCAGAATAAATCATATATACGATTATTCAATAGAAAACAGTTCTGTCTTTGAAGTTAATAGTTATAAGGCAATCATCTTAACATATGCCATTGAAGAGCCTTATAAATTGCATTAATTATCAGCATCTGTAAATCGACGTTCGATTGCTTAACATACGTAGGCTCTATACATCCTTTCCCTCCAACAAGATTAAGAATATCTGTGTTAGCTTCATATTTAAGTGGGCCTTTACTAGTGGATTTATTCATAATGTCAAGAATAGTATCATCTCGCAGATCCGAAATAAATTGCTCTATCGTACTGTACACCTTTCCATTGTTATTTTCATTAACCAATGAAGCAATATTCCCACTATCTGAATCTGTAATCACTAAACAGTTTGCCGAATAAGCCTCATGATAAGTATACGAATACGTCTCTGGGCAAAGCGACCACAAAAAAGCACAATTTATTCCATTATCAACTAAAGCTTCATACATTGCTTTAGGATTATCTGGTTTAACTTGTACATAAACATTAGTAACACCATCGATTTTTATATCAGATGTGCCAAAATAAAACAGCTCATATTCTAACTTTTCACTTTTAACTACATTTGCCACCTTAATCCATTCATTTTTTCCTTTGTTATCACCAAATTTCCCCAAAAAAGCAATCTTAATTTTATCATTCAGGTCTGGCACAAGAGTATTCACACCAAAAGCCTTTTGATGTGGCACAACAAAACAATGATTTTCTTGAACCAAATCCCCGAATGTCATAAGCCATAAATTCATAGCTATTTTCGATGGAGCAACAATATATAGGTTTTTAAAGCTACCTAATATTTTTCTTGTTTTTTGCTGGATACTTTTAATACCATGTACATATTGACAATCTATGCAATCATCACATGGCTTTGCTGTATATCCACAAAATCTACTTCCGTTTTCTAATAGATTGGGATGCTCACAGATTGAGTTATAATCATGCACAAAAAAATAGGTATTACATTTCGCAATACTTGATATTCTATTCAAAAATCGTATATTATTCTTTTTCAAATGATGAATATGAAATGCTATCATTTGCTTTTCACCGCGTTCGTATCGCATGAGCATTCTAATTATTTCTTCTTCATCAACAAGCTTCTGAAAGGAACCATCGATTACTAATGTATATATATTTCGCTTAATGCAATTAAATATCATTCCGCTTATTCCGCCAGGCTTTAATGGTGCAATTTGAATATATGATACACCAGCATTATTAAAAAGCTGACAATGCTCAGCTATAACTTTATCTACTCCACCATCTGCTTTAAGATAATTACCATAGGAGACTGCCAAAACATACTGATTGTTAATTTCATGAATTCTCATACATCTCACCTAGTAATTTTCTCTAAATACTTTCTTTTTAAATGCCCAGATTTCTCTCAATAGCCTAACATATATATAATTTGTATTTATCTTATAGCATGTTGTCCATATACGCTTAAAATCTTTCCTGTATTTGTCACTTAACTCTACAAGCCCATCCATGTATTTAAGATTTATTTTTCCTTTGCTAAAGTGATGTACATTCACCGGAACAACATAGACCGCACCTCCATTTTTACGGTTATACAGACACAACTCAACGGCATATAAATGCCAACTGTTGCATAATTTTTCGTCAAAATCGTGTCTAATATACGTTTCTTTTCTCATTCCAAACAGAAATTCATCCACGCAGGATACTTGAATTGGAGCTGAAACAGTAGTCAACAATCGAGGATCATATTTCTCCCCTGATGTATAGATACCTATATTTTCTTTCCTACCTTCAACCGCTCCCGCAACACCTAAAATTGTTCCTACTGGATAATCGGCTATATATTTAGCAAATAAGGAAAGTTCGTTTTGTGTCTTAAAAATAATATCTTGATGCGCAAAAACAAGAATATCACCCTTAGCTTTCAGAGCTCCAAAATTAAGTGCTTCTGCAGCCGATTTAAATTGATTGTTGACGTTATTTACAGGAACAAAGTCGTATGTGCACGCTTGGTCTGATAAAGTTTTCTTCAGCTGTTCATTCATTCTTTGTTTATCATTATATACACATATAACAGATATACTGTACTCCCTATTTTTATCCTCCATCATTTAAATCCATGTCACCTTTCTTCCGTTTTCATAGTCTTCTATTATTTTAGAAATTGCTAGGCTTGTTTCATATTCAATATTATAATTTCGTGTATTCTTTTCTATTGCCCTACTAAAAGTCACAAGTTCATAGCGGATTCCCTCTCCCTCAAGTTGATAGAAATATCTTTTATTCTCATTTGAATTTTCATACCTAACTTCAAAATAATCGGTCTTCCACCATGGCGCAGGTACATAAATGTAGCCTTTGGTTCCTGAAACGATAAGATTTCCTTCTGATTTTACTCCATCACCAACTTTAATTGAAGCAACTGCGTGTTCAAAAACAAAATCTATTTTGGTAAATAGATCAGAGAGTTGATTGTTTCGATATGAAACAATCCTTTTCGAAGTATAGTTCGTTCTTAATATACCAAATATCGGCAATAACGCTGTTGGGGCCCATTCATAAAATCCAGGCCAGTCTGAGTATTTATTGTTAGCAAAAGATTTCAAACTTGTACAAGTTGCATCAACTGAAACAACTCTTCCAATTTTCCCACTTTCAATTAATAAAAGTAATCTTTGATATGCTGTTGAATAAGCGGTCTTTATTCCTTCCATTAGGACCACCCCTCGTTCATTGGCCATACCAAACAAATGCTTGGTTTGATTGAAGTCTACCGCGATTGGTGACTCGCATAAAACATGTTTTCCGCACTCAATAGCATGTAAAATTTGACCATAGTGTAAACTCGGAAGAGAACGAATATAAACAGCGTCCACTTTTTTAAGAAAATCATCATAATTATCCGTTACTGTATCAACTGAAAGAACTCTATTATCTAAACCATTTTCTTCATCTGTACAAACGGCAACCACATCTACGCCATTTACATAATCACATTCACTATATACCTTGTTTAAAAAACTAGAACTACCAACCAGCCCAAGTCTAATAGAGTGTTGTATACTTCTTAATTCAGTACTCGAAATTCCTTCTGTTCGTTCCAGATACACTACTTTGCAGTATTCATTCAAATAATCGAATTTCCCTACCCAATCCGACCCAACTGTAAAAATATCCACATCATACCTGCGAATATCATCTATCTTTTGCCCCTCATATTCCTCCACAATGATCTTATCCGCAAGCCCTGTAGCACGAACTGCCTCAATGCGCTCCATCAATGACTGCTGCACATTGATTTTTCCGCGAGTTTTATCAAAGTCATCTGCCGTGACACCTACAATTAAATAATCACCCAGTGCTTTTGCGCGTTCCAATAGCTTAATATGACCATAGTGAAGCAAGTCATAGGTACCATATGTAATCACTTTTACCATATCTTGCTTCCCTCCATATAATCAAAGAAGTCCACGCTTCTGTAAATCCTTAAAAGCATTCACAAGTGTAGTATTGTCCTCTTTTGTCAACGCACCAATATGACCAACCCGGAAAATGGTATCTTTCATTTCTCCGCCATTAGGACAAATCCAAATGCCATACTCATCTTTGAGCGTCATAAAAACATCGTAGGCCGAAACATTCAGCGGATGCAACGGTGTAACTGCGTTGGACATTGACTCAGAAACGACTTCAAGAGGCAATCCCTTAATCTTAGCTCTAAAATCTTGAGCAAGTTCCGCAATTTTCTTTGTTTCACTCTCAACACCACCTGCAGCTTCAATTTCTTTTAAACGCGCATTAATTTGACGCAAAGTTCCCACTGCTGGCGTAAAAGGTGTCTGTCCCCGCTCGCCATTTTTAAGAGCAGATTTTAGATTCAGATACATGCACTTCACATCACGCTCCTCTACACGCTTGACAGCTTCATCAGATAAGACAATAACCGATACACCCGGAGGACAAGCCAATGCTTTCTGGGAACCCGTAAGCATTACCTGTACACCAAGTTTGTTCATATCAAAGTCATCTGCAAGGAAGGAGCTAATGGCATCTACGACCAGAAAGATTCCGTTCTTCTTACAAAACTCACTGATCATCTCAATGTCATAGTGAACACCAGTTGAGGTTTCGTGTACATTAACGAGGAACCCAGTAAAGCCTTTCCCATCGTACATATCCAACTGTTCTTTTTTAAGTGCTTTACCTTTCTTCAGCTTGATTTCCTCATACGGAATCTCATGAATCTGGCACAACTCCACAAAACGCTGACCAAAGCTGCCGCCGTTTACGACTAGGACCTTATCCGTCTTATCAAAGACATTCATAACAGTTGCTTCCATAGCTGCCGTACCAGAACCAGTAATAAACACTACTCTAGCGTTATCGCCGGCTTTTGCAAATTTTTTCATCAACTTTTCATTTTCAAGCATGACAGCAGAAAACTCAGGCGTTCTAAAATATGGAACCTGTTCTGCGCCAATAGTGCGCACTGTATTATCTGACATTACCGGACCAACTGTAAAATTAAGCATTTTATCTATCCTCCACCTAACCAATATCGTTCTAGTTCTATAAAATCATCAAAACAAATAATAGAACTGTTATCTTTAACAAATTCTCTCCATTCAAGTTACCACTTCATAAAACTGGTAGCCGCTTTATAATCCTTGCAGGAACACCTGCCACCATTGTGTTTTCCTCAACATCTGTTGTAACAATAGCTCCTGCTGCCACAACACACCCTTTTCCTATTGTAACTCCTGGCAGAATGAGAACCTCTGCACCTATCCAGCACTTTTCCTTTATATGTATAGTTTTATATACGTCTTTACCTGCTCGTCTTCCCCCCCCCGTTGCACATTTCATGTGTTTCGCATATAAACTTAACGCCCATAGCTATGTCACAATCGTCTTCTATTATAATACGACCGCCTTGTCCTATTCCTGTATGAAACTCGCAAAATTTATTAATATAAACATTATTTCCTATTTCAACACGATTAGTCTGAAAGTATGTAGTTTTGGAAATTGTCGAATTATTTCCTACTCGAATACCTAGCAAATTCAATCCCACATTTGTGTACTTCTGTGGAAGCAATTTTATTATAACCGCTATAATCTTTTTCCATCCTTTATCAAGAAATCGCATTTTATCTTTCCTCAAAATCCATACGCAGAATATTTGCAATTATATTTCCGATTTCCTCTTCATTTCTCGTTGATAATTCACCAATGATTTGCTCGCGTTTTTGCTTTATAGTGTCCCCATTATTTAGATAATCAACTATCATTTTACAGATATCATGCGATTTATTTAAATGATAGAAGCCTTCATCCATTTTCTTACCTACAATATCAAAATTATCGCTTTTTCCACAATATATAATTGGTTTATCAAGGAGTAAAAACTCAATAAGCATCGATGAAAAATCGGAAATAATCAAATCCGCATTGCGACCCGATATCAAATAGTTTTCGCAATCATCAAATGATACATTTTTCATTAAATCAATACGATGCCTCAAATTTGCCACATCTATTTTGCTCATAACACCAAGCTTTAAAAAATTCTCAAACATCAACGGATGCGGGCGAATGACCAGAAATAAATTTTTATTACGTGGCATTTCAAAGAAATTCAAAAAAGGGTTAATAAACTCAAAAAAAGAAGTGCCATCATTAGCGAGACTTTCAACCGACCAACGTGGTGTCCACAAAATAGTAAATTTTTCTTTACCCTGAGCATTCTCACTCGTTTTCAATCTATTCACAACATCAAATCGAGGGTATCCAATATTATAAATTTTACGTAAGGTCTCGTTTCTAGCCAATTTTTTACAGTACTCATAAGAAGAGTCACCATCGCAGAATGTCATATAACAATATGGGAAGAAGTTCATGTTATATTCTATTTCTAAGTGATAGCCTTTGACAAATTCATATCCATAAGGAATATAGCAAATTCGAGTGTATCTTGATACAACAGCTGGCCTCAATTGCTCTGGATATTCCTTAGCATAAGGTCGAGTATAAAAAACATAATCCGGATGCAGCTGTTGCAAATCTATCCATTTTTTATTAATCTTATCGTACCCGTCAATTACATTTCTATTTTTTTTTCTTGCAAACTCAAATGCTGGATTATCTTTAATATTAGGATACTTGGGCAAAGTATAAATCCATACTTCTGTGTTCTGCATGCGATTAATTGCCTCATATACAGTTTTTGAGGAATTCCAGATTTCACTATATTCCAGAACAAACACTACACGCATTTTATCTTTGCTTTTTTTTATTTTATTTATGTTTTCCGCGTAGTTCTTTGTTCCTTTTTGATAGCTTATCATATAGTGAACTTGTCGAATTGGCTTTGCCATTTCTGAATAATACAGGCCTTTTATAATATTTTTTAAAGTGCTCATTCTTCCCCCTTCTTAGATACGGCCAAACAAAAATGCAGCCTATATCCAATTTCATCAGTAAGAAATAGTCTAAACCGCCCCCGATAAAAAACTTTCTTCACCTTTTTGTCCATTGTATTAGGTTGAGCGAATAATTCAATTATTCTCTTATTTTCTTGTGACATATTTTCCAGGTCATGAACATTTAAGTAATTGATTGTATCCTGAATAGAAGCCATTCCATCCTTCTGCAAATATATTTTATTTGCCATATTTAATAGCCTATGAAACTTCCCGGCCGGATTCATTCCAACCGTCGTTGCTGATGCATGTCGTCTGTATTTTGCACACGGTTCTGAAGAATAAATCACGATACCCTTTGCAGCACAATAAATTTTCATGAAGGTATCTTTAAAATCGTTTCCACCATTTTGTACAACAGTTCGCATAACATCTCTAAGACAATTGTTAAATAGAAAAGTCATTCCCATAGCTTCTCCGCCTAATAACATTTCCTGAAGTGAATATTTCGCAACGGTAGGCTTTTTGTGGTCTATAAACCTTGCATTCCTTATATAATTCAAATTTCCATCATAATAATCAACTGCGGAGTAGAAAAGTGATGGCTTGCTTTCTTCACCAAACTTTTCGATTGCTTTAACTGCTTTTTCTATTTTATCTTCATTCCAGACATCGTCCTGATCACAAAACGCATAGTAATCGGCTTTTGGAATTTCAAGAAGCGTGTTAATAAAACACATTGGATACCTTAAGCTTTTTTTACTAAATAATTCGAATTCAATCGTTCCTCGTTTATGCTCAACATATTCTTTTATGATATCAAGTGTTTTATCACTAGAGCCATCATCATGAATATAGACCTTAATATTTTTATATGTTTGTTTTCTTAAACTTTCCAACTGTTCAGATAAGTATCTTTCTCCATTATATGTAGCTAAAATTATTGCAACTTTTTTCATTTATTCTCATCCTTATCTATATAATCGCACACTACATCTTTTTTATAATGTGCTAATATATGTGTCTATGCTTTCTATAATATTACAGGTATTTGATTGATATCGTTTATACTTTGCATGCTTCACTATCTCCAATGCATTTGCAAGTTCACATGTATTATAACAAGTACAAATCAAATTAAGATCATCAAATTGCTTAATTAGCTGAAGTTGATGGTCATCAACATGTTCTCCATATTTTGCACGGCGGGGAACAGCTATGACCTTCTTTTCCTTCTTTACAGCTCCAATAATAGCGCCAGTACCTCCATGAGTTATGACAATATCGGCTTCTCCCATTTCTTTGCTGAACTCATCTCTGTTTAAAAACTTTTTATAGCTATATTTTTCGGGCAAATAATCGCTATATCCAATCTGCGCAAATACATTTTCAGCGTCAACTATTCCCTTTTCGCACAACTCATCTACAGCCTTCAACAATCTATTAAATTGAAATTTTTGTGATCCAAGTGTTATAAAAATCTTATTATCCATTTAATAGATTCCTCCTAAATATATGGCTTTAGGATAGAACTTTAGCATCGGCTTCCACTGAACATAAAACTGATCTGCAAATTTATAGAGCAGTTTTCCGGTTTCTGTCGGAGAAGTAACTTTTGCAAAAGATTCAATGTAAATCAGCTTTTTCCCCATAAGTTTAGAAATCAAACAAATCGGTATCATCGCTAGAACTCCTGTGCAGATTACTACATCAGGTTTCTCTTTTCTGTAAATGCCGATAGACTTCCAAGCATTTTGAATCATCCGCCAGATAAAATCTTTTTCTCTGCGGTTGACCTGCTGCATATAATATGTTTTTTCATCTTTTGCTTCTGCGTTATAATCAGTCTTTTCAGTAATGACAAAGCTATCATATTTTTCCATCAGCGGTTTTAACATCATGAGCTGCTCATAGTGTCCGCCTGATGAAGCCGCAAAGCATATCTTGATTTTTTTCTTTTCATCCATCTCTTAACCAACCCACACTATTAGTCACGCTGGAAAATATCGCGTGTATAAACCTTATCCTTCACATCATCCAGACACTTGTCATAGCGATTTGCGATGATGGCATGGCTCATTTCCTTGAACTTTGCCAGGTCATTCACAACAACAGATCCAAAGAAAGTCTCACCGTCTTTCAGAGTTGGCTCATAGATGATCACAGTTGCGCCCTTTGCCTTAATACGCTTCATAACACCCTGGATAGAACTCTGACGGAAGTTATCGCTGTTGCTCTTCATGGTCAAACGGTACACACCAATCGTTACCTTTTTCTCTTTATCTTCATCAAACTCGTTCTCTGCATCGTAGCCGTAGTAGCCTGCTAGCTTCAGGACACGGTCGGCGATGAAGTCTTTTCTTGTTCTGTTGCTCTCAACGATTGCTTCGATCAGATTCTCCGGCACATCAGCATAGTTAGCCAGCAGCTGCTTGGTATCCTTCGGCAGGCAGTATCCGCCGTAGCCAAAGGACGGATTGTTGTAGTGGCTGCCGATACGAGGATCAAGGCAAACACCATCGATGATCTGCTGGGTGTTCAATCCCTTGCTTTCTGCATAGGTGTCCAGCTCGTTGAAATAAGCCACGCGCAGGGCAAGATATGTATTGGCGAACAGCTTAACAGCCTCTGCTTCGGTGAAGCCCATGAACAGGGTGTCGATGTTCTCCTTAATAGCTCCCTCCTGCAGCAGATCAGCGAACTCATGAGCTGCTTCGACCAGCCGCTCATCGTTCAAGTCAGTGCCAACGATGATACGAGAAGGATACAGATTGTCATACAGAGCCTTAGACTCACGCAGGAACTCCGGGCTGAAAATGATGTTCTTGCTGTTGAACTTCTCACGCACGCTTGCGGTGTAGCCAACCGGAATGGTGGACTTGATGACCATAATTGCATCCGGATTGTACTCCATGACCAGCTTGATCACAGCCTCAACCGCAGATGTGTCGAAATGCTGCGTGTGACTGTCGTAGTTCGTAGGGGCCGCTATAACAACAAAGTCCGCATCAGAGTATGCAGCCTTTGCATCCAGTGTTGCGGTCAGGTTCAGTTCTTTTTCTGCGAGATACTTCTCGATATAGTCATCCTGAATCGGGGACTTACGGTTGTTAATCATGTCCACCTTCTCCGGGATGATATCCACAGCAGTCACCTGATGGTGCTGGGAGAGCAATGTAGCAATTGACAAACCAACATAGCCTGTACCGGCAACCGCAATTTTATAGTCCTTTTTCATAATCCTATATCCTCCTGAAATTCA
The DNA here is from genome assembly GCF_003479865.1 of Blautia sp. AM47-4. Classification (NCBI taxonomy): domain Bacteria; kingdom Bacillati; phylum Bacillota; class Clostridia; order Lachnospirales; family Lachnospiraceae; genus Blautia; species Blautia sp. AM47-4. The sequence goes on along the minus strand of NZ_QUHY01000001.1, from coordinate 249,891 downwards.
TCTTACTTATATGGAAGGCTCATATTGAGCCGAGCAATCTATATCAAACAATCTGTTCATCACACTGTAGTTATCATTTTTCTCACAGTAGTCATCTATTTTTCCGACCACCACTGAATCTTTTATGTAGACCTGTCACAGGCTACACTCTCATTTTTCCTCAACTGAAACTTTATGGTAGACACCTTCATACCAGCTCACCGACAAAGTGTTAGGTCTTATTGTCATAACTCGCAGTCGCACTTCTCCATTTTTCAAAGTGCTGACCTTTATTGTCATAACCCGTACACCGACTCACTTTGTTAAAACTGTACAAGCTCATACCTCGCTCTTGTTGCAACATGAACAATCATCTCCCCCTCACTACCTCTAATTCTCCAGAAAAATGCAGTTATCATATCCATCTCTCGTCTGCAATAAACTTTTCCAGAAAAATAGATTTTGGGCTTTTCAATACTTTCAACCTCCACCTCTAATTCTTCGGAAAAATGAAGGTATCATGCCACTATCTTGCTCTGCAATAAAACAGGCTCGTAGTAGGGGTATTTTGTATGAGTTTTATACGCCACCGTAGACCATCATGCCGCCACTGAAAGTTTGAGGTAGACATTTATTCTGTGCTGCAACGTATTTTTTAGTGCATTTTGTATATTTTATTGAGTGTTTTTCAAAAGCATGTTGTTTAACTTAACAAAAATTTTTATTAAATGATTTTTTCACTTCATTCTCATGCAATATTTCCAGTTAATTAGAGGTATACATATCTCTACACGAAACCTCGTTTATCTGTATCAGGATGTAGTGAAAAGCTCACTTATTGCCCAAAACCATGTTTTTAGAACTCCACCCTTGACCATTCTATTTTTCCGGAGAATTAGACCTAGACATTGCCAGTTATATACATTCCGTTTGTAATGATACTTAACATATTTTTGTGACTTATGGCCTATTAAAACAGCATTTAGCCTTCGCCCACTAATATCATGTACATTCTAGCTTATTTGCTCCAGTTTGTAAACATTATGAAGCAACTTTCTTCACAGAATGTCGAACTTTTTCCTATTTGTTTCTTTTATCATTACCATTGCTTTACATAATCTCTATTCGCACAAAAAAGGATTAGCAACCTTTCGAAAATGACACGTTCCTAATCCCTTTTATTTTCCTATCCTATTCCATTTCTTTCCTTCTCAAAATATCAAACCTATCCAATTCCACGCCAAGATCAATCCACAATTTCTGCTTCGGATGCGGCGCACTCTCCATCTGGTTCCCTTCATCATCCCAGATCCCCTTCACCGTAACGCAGACATTCTCCCCATCCGGTTTCATCACTTCAATCTCTTCCCCAACCGAAAACTTATTCCTCTGCTCAATCGCATATCTACTTTTTTCATTCTTCTCCCCAACAATCCCCAGATACGTATACTCCTTCACATACGTATTACTATCATAAATCTGGCTCTCATGATCCGGCTTCCCATAGAAAAATCCCGTAGTAAACTGCCTGTACGTACAGTTCGAGATCTGATCACGATACCACTCCATATTCTCCTCATACTTCTTGGGGCTCTCCAGATAATCATCAATCGCCTTCCGATACGTCCTTGCCACCGTCGCCACATACAGCGCCGTCTTCATTCTTCCTTCAATCTTATAACTGTCAATCCCTGCATCCAGCAAATCCGGGATATGCTCAATCATACAAAGATCTTTCGAGTTAAAGATATACGTCCCTCTCTCATTCTCATACACCGGCAGATACTCCCCCGGTCTGGACTCTTCCACGACCGCATACTTCCACCGGCACGGATGTGTACAAGCCCCCTGGTTCGCATCTCTTCCTGTGAAATAATTGGACAGCAGACATCTTCCCGAGTACGAAATACACATCGCCCCATGAATAAATGTCTCAATCTCCATCTCCTCCGGAATATGCTCCCGAATCTCTTTAATCTCCGCCAGCGACAGCTCCCGCGCTGTCACGACGCGCTTCGCCCCCTGTTCATACCAGAACTGATACGTTCCATAGTTCGTATTATTCGCCTGTGTACTGATATGCCGTTCAATCTCCGGGCACACTTCCATGGCGATGCGATAGACTCCCGGATCGGAAATAATCAGTGCATCCGGCCCGATCTCTTTCAATTCGGCAAAGTAAGCCCGCACACCCTCAAGATCCTGGTTATGTGCCAGAATATTCGCGGTGACATACACTTTCACTCCATGCGCATGCGCAAACTCCACGCCTTCTTTCATATCTTCCATCGAAAAGTTCTTCGCCTTCGCGCGGAGTCCGAAGACTTCTCCGCCGATATATACGGCATCTGCGCCGAAGATCACTGCTACTTTTAATACTTCCAGACTGCTGGCTGGAACCAGTAATTCCGGTTTTCTCATGTTGTTTCCTCTCTCTTCTCATGGCTTTTCATCGTGATCGCGATTCCATCTCCCAGCGGCACGACCGATGTCAGCAGCCCTTCATTGTGTGTCAGTTCAAATAAGTATTCCCGCATCCGTTTGTGGATCGTGCGGTTCCGGCGTTCCACGGCGAAGCGGGATTCGATGACGTCGCCGTCCTGCAGCACGTTGTCGGTGATCAGTACGCCGTTCTTATCAAGGACACGCAGGACTTCCGGCAGGAAGTGGATGTACTGTCCCTTAGCGGCGTCCATAAAGATAAAATCGTACGGGCCGTCCAGGGTTTTTAAGACTTCTGCAGCGTCTCCCGGGATCAGCGTGATGCGGTCGCGAAGCCGGATTTTTCGAAGTTCTCCCGTGCGATCGGGATGCGTTTTTCGTAATTTTCTATTGTGGTAATCTCTGCGTCCGGTTCGCCGTACTGTGCCATGAAAACAGCAGAGAATCCTACGGCAGTTCCTACCTCCAGGATTCTCTTTGGCTGTTTCATCTTTAAGAATACTTTTAAAAAGCTCTGCATTTCACGGCGAATGATCGGCACCCGGTCCTGTTTGGCCGTCCGCTCCAGATTTTCCAGAAACGGGGTGTGGCCGGTGTCCAAGGAATTGATGTAGGTTACCATTCGTTCGTCTATTATCATGTAAGATTCCTCTTGTTTTGCAAACGTGCGTTATTCCGCGGACGGCTGTCCTTCGGTGTTGACGCCCGCCAGAATTTCCAGCATTTCATCGACGGTCTGTGCGGTATTCAGCACGTAGGAGCCGTCCTTGATGCCGCCGTAATAGCCGGACAGGCGGTACTGGACTTCGAAAACCAGAATGCTTTCGTCGATCAGTCCGTTGTCTTTCAGGAGTTCACCGAGTTCTTTTGCCTCCATGCCGGAACGCACCTGTACGGTGACTTCCTTTCCTTTTCCTCTGGATGCGACTGGCTCCTCGGCAAACACGTCATGTCCAAACTGATATGAAGTTTTCGCTGCCAGAATGATCACAAGAATCACGCAGACGTAAATGAGCAGGCGCACGGTTCCTTTCGCACCTGTCAGCGCTGCGCGGTATCCGGCATCCCTTTTCTTTTCGGACATGGGCGCTCTCCTTTTGATTTTCGGTTTTAGATTTCCGGTACGCCGATGCGGATTTCTTCTGAAATACGGTCCTGCACCTTCTGTACCATCTTACAGACCTCAAGCTCCGCCTCAAGATAAGCGTTTGCCTTCTCGCTTTTGCGGAGTGCGTAGGAATCCCGCTCCAGGGAATCTACCGCATCGTAAAGGTCTACGTTTTCGGACTGCTGCAGTCGGTAGTTGCGGATTCGATAGTCGTCGACCCGGCTTTTTAAGTCCGGGTCTTTTTCAAGTTCCTCTTCCATCCACAAGTAATTCTGATATGCCCTGCTCTCCCTCATTTCTTCGATGAGCGCATCCAGACATTCTGTTACTTTGTCCATGGTATTTATGCCTCCATGATGATTGGAAGGATCATCGGTCTTCTCTTTGTTTTCTTCCATACATAATCGCCGAGGGCATCTTTGATCGTGGATTTGATCTTGCCCCAGTCGGAGATATTTTTGGAAAGGCAGCCATCCAGTGCCTCTTCTACAACTTCTCTTGCCTCGCCCATCAAATCCTCGGATTCGCGTACATAGACGAAACCGCGGGATACGATGTCCGGGCCGGCCAGAAGCTGGTTTGTTCTCTTTTCGAGAGTCAGTACAACGACCATGATTCCGTCCTCGGACAGATGCTGGCGGTCACGCAGGACGATATTTCCCACATCACCAACGCCGAGTCCGTCGACCATGATGGCTCCGGTGTGGACTTTGCCAGTTACTGCTGCGCCGTCCTCATCGAGTTCCATGACATCACCGGAATACATGAGGAAGATGTTCTCTTTCGGGATGCCGAGGCTCTGTGCTACTTCTGCGTGTGCTTTTAAGTGGCGGTATTCGCCGTGTACCGGGATCGCGTATTTCGGTTTTACCAGGGAGTAGATCAGCTTGATTTCCTCCTGGCAGGCATGTCCGGATACGTGAACGTCCTGGAATACGACGTTGGCACCCTGTGCAGACAGTTCGTTGATGACGTTCGAAACGGCTTTTTCATTTCCCGGGATTGGGTGGGAACTGAAGATCACGGTGTCGCCCGGCAGGATCGAGATCTTTTTGTGCAGGTGTGCCGCCATACGGGACAGTGCTGCCATGGACTCGCCCTGGCTTCCGGTAGTGATCAGGACAAGCTGCTCGCCGGTGTAGTTTTTCATCTGCTCCACATCGATCAGGGTATTTTCCGGGATATTGATGTAGCCCAGCTCCTGCGCGATGGAGATGATGTTGACCATACTGCGGCCTCGATGACAACTTTACGGCCGTATTTATAAGCAGAATTGATGATCTGCTGCACACGGTCGACGTTCGATGCGAAGGTTGCGATGATGATTCGGGAATTCTGATGCTCGGCAAACAGGCCGTCGATCGTCTTTCCTACGGTCCGCTCGGACATGGTAAAGCCAGGCCGCTCTGCATTGGTACTGTCGCACATCAGTGCCAGAACGCCTTTCTTTCCGATCTCTGCGAATCTCTGCAGGTCGATGACATCACCAAAGACTGGTGTGTAGTCGACTTTGAAGTCTCCGGTGTGGACGATGATGCCAGCCGGGGAGTAGATTGCCAGTGCTGCTGCATCTGCAATACTGTGGTTTGTTTTGATAAACTCAATGCGGAATGCGCCCAGGTTGATGGACTGTCCGTGTTTGATGATTTTCCGTTTTGTGGTGCGGAGCAGGTTGTGCTCCTTTAATTTGTTTTCGATCAGGCCAATCGTCAGTTTGGTGGCGTAGACCGGCACGTTCACTTCTTTTAAGATGTAAGGCAGGGCTCCGATATGGTCCTCGTGGCCGTGGGTGATGACGAAGCCTTTGACTTTGTCGATGTTTTCTTTCAGATATGTTACATCCGGGATGACCAGGTCGATACCGAGCATGTCGTCTTCCGGGAACGCAAGTCCGCAGTCTACGACGATGATACTGTCCTCATACTCGAAAACGGTGATGTTCATACCGATCTGTTCCAGACCGCCAAGCGGTATAATTTTTAATTTACTTCCATTATTCTTTTTCAAATAGCACCTCCGCGCATGTTTTCCAAACGATTCCGTTACCGGTACGGCTTCACGCACGCATCCCCTGAGCGTCACTTCAGGCTGATGGAGCATGTCCCGCACCTGCAGGATTTGCCCTTTAAAGCGCTGTCCCGGTCCCGCTTCGTCTGCGTCCCGGTATGGCTTCAAAACGGCTGGTTCAATAGGTGATGTCTGCCTCGTCATCCAACATGGAAGCAAATACGCCGGAAACGGCATCGAATTCGGTGTCGTCTTCTACCATAACATACTCTGCCTCTGCGTCGGTGTCGGTGGAGATATCCTTCAGAATATAGGCATTTGCCTCGTCGTCCTTCGAATCGGATACCAGAATGTAGTTGACTCCGTTGATTCTGGTCTGCTCCTCCACGTAAAATTCTTCTTTGCCGCCATCATCTGTTACAAATGTTATTTTTTCCATACAATATTCCTTTGTTCAGTTTTCCTGTGATTCCTTCTGATGGGAAAGATAGTCCAGATATCCCTGCAGGATAAAAACAGCTGCAATCATATCTACGTACTCCTTGCGGTTTTCCCTGCGGATTCCGGTTTCCATCATGGTGCGGTCTGCTTCGACCGTTGTCAGCCGCTCGTCCCACATAACAACGGGCAGACCTGTCCGTCTCTCCAGCATTTCTTTGAACTCGAGAGATTTTTCGGCCCGCTCTCCGATGTCGTTGTTCATATGTTTCGGGAAGCCGAGTACGATTTTTTCCACGCCGTACTCTTTTGCTATCTCTTCAATCCGGGCCAGCGTCTGGCGCAGCTTATTCTCCGATTTTCTGCGGACAATTTCGATTCCCTGCGCAGTAAGACCCAGAGGGTCGCTGACTGCCACCCCTACTGTTTTTGAGCCGTAATCTAATCCCATTATTCTCATAGTAATTACGCTCACTTCCAGGATTCATTTTTGATGTACTCTTTTAACAGTTCCTCTACCAGTTCATCACGCTCTACTTTCATGATCAGGCTTCTGGCCCCCTTGAAGCTTGTAATGTACGTCGGATCGCCTGACATGATATAGCCTACGATCTGGTTGACTGGATTATACCCTTTTTCTACCATGGCGTTGTAAACGGTTTCGAGTACCTCTTTTACCTGAATCTCCGGCTCTGTTTTTACTTTAAAATATTGTGTGTTACTTAATCCTGACATTCTTTTCACGTCCTCGTATTTATTGATATCATTTATATTCTAATACATGTTATGGGAAATTTCAATCGTGAAATTGCCCAACTATTTGAATGTTACAGTTCACTGCATCTCAGCGAACTGTAACATTCAAAGCCCGCATGGAAAATTTTGCTTTGTGAAGTGGCGGCAGCTATTTCTGATGTTATTTTATCCCTGAAAACGCCGCATTATTCATATAAATTGGAAGTAAAAATCATTTCCAGGATTCTCTGGGCACAGGCGGTCAGGTCTTTTTCCTCGAGATACTGGTCATTTTCGGCACTCAGCGCATCCAGGATTTCGCGGCGGTCGGTTTCGGTTCCCGGCATCACAAGATCGTTTCCGGCAGCAATGCATTTTGCGGCAGAGGAGCCTCCGTCGGCGTTTGTTGTGGTCCAGTCTGTCATGATGATGCCGGCAAAGCCCCATTCCTTTCTTGCAGCGGTTGTGCACAGATCGTAGCTGTTGGCGGTGTGGACACCGTTTACCTTGTTGTAGGAGGTCATGATCGCCTTTGGCTGGGATTCTTTGATTGCAATTTCGAAGCCCTTCAGATAGATCTCACGCAGAGCGCGCTCGGAGACGATGCTCGATACGCCGCGGCGGTTTTCTTCCTGATTGTTGCAGGCGTAATGTTTGATGGTCGTTCCGACCCCGTGCTGTCTCTGCACACCGCGTGTGAGAGCTGCTGCGATGATTCTGACCAGAATTTCGATTGAATTTTCTCCCGCCCTGTTCTATACTAATGTAAACAAATGTAGCTGTTTTTTATTCCAGATAACTACAAAATCGGAGGTATCACGCTTTATGCATATGACACAAATTCAATCTGTCTTAAACGAGAAAAAAATCACGTTTTCCTATACGGAAGAGGACAACTGCGGAAGCATCGACTTTGAGCACCGCGGTCTGCGGTATCATATCTGGGAATTTGCAGACGATGTGGAGCCGGTCGGCGTGGAGACCAATCTGCGGTATGCAGGGCGCGATGAGGAAATCGAAGGCGATTACGATACGATTCTCGCAGAACATTTAAAGAAAGAATTTTAAGCGATTTCATTTCATTTTTGGGAAAAGATGTGTATTTTATGACGCCAGTTCTTCAACCACAGCTCGAAAAAGTCACGCTGGAACAGTATGAAATGCTTCCAGAAGAGAAACGCTTCGAAGTTTTTGACGGTGTCGTCTACGACATGGCAAGCCCTTCGCAGGTTCATCAGGCACTGTCCATGCAGCTTTCCACACTCATCAATACTTACATTCTTCGCAAAAAATCATATATTTTCTAACGCTGCCAGAAACAGCTCATAGAAGTCATCTTCCCCTTCAAGCGCCGGGGAATTTTCTCCGCCGCCATTGGTGCTGCGTTTGATTTCTGCGTAAAATTCTTCACCTGCCATGGCAAGATCCATTTCATAGATGGAAACGCCATAGGCATGGCAGATTTCGCAGAATGCGTGGATTGGATTCGGATTTTCCCTTGTCTGAAGCAGTTTTTCACGCAGAATGGGGTCTGCCTTTGCTTTTTTCTGCCAAGCTTTTGCCTGCACTGCAGGGAAGTTCTTTCATCGCCATGATTGCTGTTCTCAGACATCTGCGAGCCGTAACTTTTCTCAATCAGTTCGTTTTTTGTCAATAAATGATTTCTTGACGCTTTCAGATCTCTGTGATACAGTAATGGCAGAAACGAGGTGATTGCATGAAAAACACATTTGAGCAGCAGATTTATGAGATCTTTGGAACAACAGATCCAAAGGAGCTGCGCAGGCTTTCCAAGGACGCGGAACAATACCAGCAGTTAGCCCAAAAAGAAGCCCTGCGCCATGCAGCTGGAAGAAAACCTGCTTTTTCGCTGCCACAAATCATTCAGATGGCTGCCATGCAGCAGCAGGGAAAAAGTATTGCCGAGATCGCGCGCACCTTTCAGGTCAGCAGGCAGACGGTATACAATCAAATTGCCCGTGCTCACTGTTTCAGCACGGATCCCGATGTCAAAACGCGGATGTGTTTTCTTTACCGCGATCAGCTTTGCACAACGATTGATATCGACTTCCGTCATGAGAAAATTGCAATCCAGAATTACACAAAAAAAATTCCGCTTCGTGCCTTTGGCGTTGTGGAGCATCCGACCTGGGATGATTTTACCTGGTTTCTGGAAAGCCGCTGTTTTCCCAAAACACGCGATCATGCCAAAGATATTTTAAAAGAAATGGGACTTCCCTTTTATGATCCGCTGCTTATCATTGAAAAAACAGATGGGCGAATGGCCGGTGACGAGCAATGGATCCTGATTCTGAAGAATAAGGAGGCACGCCATGGAACAGATCCGTCTTGATAATCAGCTGCCTGTCAAAAAAACAGATCACACCTCAAAAGGGGACCAGCTCAAGTGGAAAATCGGTAATATCTGGTACAAATCCGACTATATGGGATATGAGGGACTCTCGGAGACACTGGTGTCTCATTTACTGCAAAAAAGCACTCTTTCCCACCCGTTTGTCCTGTATCAGCCTGTTCGGATTGCATACCGCGGCACTCTCCGCAGTGGCTGTTCCAGTCCTGATTTTCTAAAAGCAAATCAGATGCTGATCCCATTGGAAAAACTGTACCGTCAGAATACCGGAGACAGTCTGGCAATCTCACTTGCTGCTTTTTCAGAACCTGCGGAACGCATTCGTTTTCTGGCAGACCAGTTAGAAAACATGACGGGAATTCAGAACTTCGGCGCATATTTGACCGCTATGCTGGAAATTGATGCCTTCTTTCTGAATGAAGACCGGCACACCAACAACATCGCTGTTCTATATGATACAGAAACAGAGCAATATTCTCTAAGTCCTCTGTTCGATCAGGGTTTATGCCTGTTTGCAGACACCAGCAATGACTACCCTCTGGATCTGCCGATGGATGTTTGTATGGAACGCATCGAAGCCAAACCTTTCAGCTCTGATTTTGATACACAGCTGGATGCTGCGGAGGAATTATACGGTATCCAGCTTCACTTTTCCTTTACTACAAAAGATGTCTGCACGGAACTGGCTTCTCTGGCCGATTACTATCCTCTGGAAATCCGCCAGCGTGTTGAGCAAATCATACGCCGACAGATGCGCAAATATGGATATCTGATGCGCAGTTAGAGACAAAGTAAAAACAGTACAGAAAATTCCACACGCTGTGTGTTTTTTCTGTACTGTTTTCTTTTTTGACCTTTTTACACGATCTTATGCTATTTTCTTGAATACCGGAATCGAATCGATTGGTGCGGCGGCAAGAACGGTCTGTCCTCCTTCGTACACTTTTCCGTCTCTGGTATCTTCCCAGCGTCCTGCCGGAAGATATACTTCACGCTCGAACTCGTTCAGATGGAAAATCGGCGCTACCAGGTATTCGCTTCCGAACATATACTGATCCTGCAGCTCCCAGCATTTTTTGTCATCCGGGAACTCATAGAACATGGTACGGATCAGCGGAGAACCGTTTTCGGATGCCTCGTCATACAGCTGTTTGATGTAATCGTGCATGCTGATGCGGATGTCGTAATATTTCTTCATGATCCGGTAATTTTCTTCTCCATAGCTCCACAGTTCATTGGACTGGCCGGTATACAGGTAGCCGCCGCCAAAATCACGGTCATCGAGCGTTGGAATGTTGTGCGGTCCGCGGTCGCCGTGCATACGGAAAACAGCAGAGTAAACGGCAAACTCATACCAGCGGATCAGAAGCTGCTGGAAATCCGGGTCGTTGACATCATCTGTCATAAAGCCGCCGATATCGGTTGTCCACCATGGAATGCCGGCAAGACCCATATTAAGGCCGGCCTGGAGCTGATCATAGAAGGCTTCAAAGGTACTCGGCACATCGCCGGACCATACAACATTTCCGTATTTCTGGCTTCCGGCCCAGGCGCAGCGAAGCAGGTTTACAATATTTTCTTCTCCTTCTGCTTTCATGCCGTCATAGAAGACACGGCTGTACAGCTGCGGATAGATATTGCTGCAGGAAAGAGCAGGTCCGTCGATATAGCGGTAATGATCGAAATCGTAAACGCCGAAATCCGGTTCTGAGTTGTCCAGCCAGAAGGCATCGATTCCAAAATCATAATAGTTTTTCTTGCAGACTTCCCAGACGTATTTTCTGGTTTCCGGGTTGAACACATCGATTTCCACGCAGTCCCCCTGGAAATCATACGTCTGCAGGGCGCCGCGCTCTGTTTTAATCAGCAGGCCGCGGTCCAGCATCGGCCAGAAATTCTCGCTCTTCCGGTCTACGCTTGGCCATACGGAAACGATAACTTTGATTCCCATGGAATGCAGTTCGTCCACCATGGCTTTTGGATCCGGCCAGTATTTTTCATCGAATTTCCAGTCGCCCTGTACGGTCCAGTGGAAGAAATCGATGACAATCTGATCGATTTTGATGCCTTCCTTCTGGTAGCGGCGTGCCACTTCAAGCACTTCCTCCTGCGTACGGTAGCGCAGCTTGCACTGCCACAGGCCCATACGGTCCTCCGGGAATTTCGGCGCGCGGCCGGTCACTGCGGTGTAATTTTCCAGGATCTCTTTCGGTGTATCGGCTGCGGTCAGCCAGTAGTCCATATCTTTGGTCGAGCGTGCAGTCCATTCGGTGTAGTTCTTTCCGAAGGTTACCTGTCCGACAGCCGGATTGTTCCACAGCATACCATATCCTAAGCTGGATACGGCGAATGGTACGCTGATCTGGGAGTTCCGCTGCGCCAGCTCCAGGGTGCATCCCTTCAGATCCATGTATTTCTGCTGATACTGGCCCATTCCGAAAATCTTCTCTTCGTCGTTGCTCTCAAATTTCAGGTTCAGGCTGTATTCGCTTCCGCCGATCACACCTTTCCACTCACGGTTGACCGTTTTTAAGCAGCGGCTCTCTTTGCTGATCGTTCCGTCGTAGCAACGGTGATATTCTCTTAAAATTTCCTGTTCTTCTTTGTAGAAGGTGATAACTCCTGCAAAGTTGACCACAGCACGGAGTTTTCCATTGGTGATCGATGCGCTGGTTCTTTTTCCCATCGATCCGTCGATTTCCAGATGATCGACCTCAAACTGCTCTGCTTTTGCCTCTGTTTTTTCCGGCACTTCGGTCAGTGCCCAGTCCTTTCCGGAAAATCCCGGAAGCATCGTTGCGCGGACACGTAAGGAATCTTTTCCCCACGGCTCAATCCGCAGTGTTTCTCCGTTTGCCTGTGCAATTAGTACACCATTTTCTGTCTGAAAACGCATTGTTTTTTCCTCCTTTTTGAAAGGAGAGGTCACAGAAAAATTTTCTTTTCCGTGCCTCTCCCTCCCCTATATTCTTACATTCCGATGTTTATGCAACAACAACTTCGCTTGCATCTGCTGCCAGAACAGCTTCTTTCTTTTCATTTCCGACGAAGACTTCTACTTTCAGTTCGGTATGTGCGCCTTCTACGGACACTTTCACTGCATCGCCGTCTTTAACTGCTTTCACGGTGAATACGGTGTTTCCGTGGATATCCGAAACCTTTGTCTCGGCTGCGTCTTTTAACTGATATACGCAAACAGTTGCGTGGTCATCGTAGTCGTAATCCGGTCTGGTGTCGCAGTTTCCTCTTACTACGATGCTGTTCTCTCTTACATACAGCGGCATGGAGAAGTAGTCGTAGGTTCCCTGATACCATCTGCCGCCCTCTTTTGTCTCGCCGGTCAGAAGCTCAGTCCAGGTGCCTTCCGGCAGGTAGTACTGTGCAACTTTATCCTCGCGGAATACCGGTGCAACCATAAGGGCATCACCTAACATGTACTGCTGATCCAGATACGGAACGGCCGGGTCGTTCATGAACTCGAATACCATCGGGCGCATTACCGGGGTTCCTTCCTCGTGTGCCTCTACAGATTTCTGGAAAATGTACGGCATCAGCGAGCATTTCAGGTTGGTGAAGAATTTTACTACGTCGCAGGACTCTTCGTCGAACAGCCACGGCACACGGTAGCTTGTGGATCCGTGCAGACGGCTGTGGGTGGACATCAGTCCAAATGCGCACCATCTCTTGTACAGATCCGGTGTTGCGGTGCTCTCGAATCCGGAGATATCATGGCTCCAGAAGGAGAAGCCGCTCATCGCGAAGGAAAGACCGCCGCGCAGGGTTTCTGCCATGGACGGATAGTTTGCAGAGCAGTCGCCGCCCCAGTGTACCGGGAATTTCTGGCTTCCTGCTGTTGCACTTCTTGCAAACAGAACTGCCTCGTTCTCGCCTTTTACTTCTTTTAACAGATTGAATACTGCCTGGTTGTACAGGTATGTATAGTAGTTGTGCATTGCCTGCGGATCGCTTCCGTCGTGGTAAACAACGTCAACCGGGATTCTCTCGCCGAAGTCGGTCTTGAAGCAGTCTACGCCACAGTCCAGAACAGTTCTCAGTTTATCGGTATACCATTTGACCGCATCCGGGTTGGTAAAGTCCACAAGGCCCATACCTGCCTGCCAGTTGTCGGTCTGCCATACGCCTTTTCCGTCTGCTCTCTGCAGCAGATAGCCGTTTGCAGCGCCTTCTTTGAAGAATGTGGTTCCCTGTGCAATATACGGGTTGATCCATGCACAGATGTGAAGACCTTTGTCGTGATATTTCTTTAAGGTTGCGCGGATATCCGGGAAGCATTTCTTGTCCCACTCAAAATCGCACCAGTGGAATTCGTGCATCCAGAAGCAGTCGAAGTGGAAAACGCTCAGCGGAATATTTCTCTTTTCCATTCCCTCGATGAAGGATGTGGTAGTCTCTTCGTCGTAGTTTGTGGTAAAGGATGTGGACAGCCACAGACCAAAGGACCATGCCGGAGGAAGTGCCGGACGTCCGGTCAGTGCGGTGTACTCGTTCATGATCTTCTTCGGTGACGGGCCGTGGAACAGATAATATTTGATTCTCTCGCCCGGTACGGAGAAGCCGACATACTCAACTTTTTCGCTTGCTACTTCGAAGGAAACGTTGTCGGTGCTGTCAACGAGAATACCGTAGCCGTTGTTTGTCATATAGAATGGTACGCATTTGTATCCGATCTCGGATGCAGTACCGCCGTCTTCATTCCAGGTATCGACAACCTGTCCGTTTTTCACGAATGGGGTGAATCTCTCGCCAAGGCCGTATACGCACTCACCTACGCCAAGGGACAGCTCACTTACCATGTATGGCTGATATTTTTCGGTCATGTAGTTCGGTGCCGGCAGCATGGTGCTCTGCTTGCGATCCCATCTGATATAGGAAAGGTTGCGGAATCCGCTTCCGGTCAGGACTTTTCCGTCTGCCTCGAAGGTGTAAGCGAAGATTCCTTTTCTCTGTACGCGTACCAGTACGCTTCCGGTGTCGAGAACTGCCTCATCGTCGTTGATGGTAACGGTTACGTCCTCGTATACGCTCTCTGTTTTGTCGAAGGACGGAACTTTGTTGTCGTAGGCTTCATAGTGCCATGCTTCCATGGAGATGGTATCCGGTGTGTGTGCCACGAACTCAACGGTGATGGTCGGCAGGTTCAGGGTCATACCTCTGTGCTCGATCGGGCGGGTGGTAGCCAGGATACGCATACCGCCTGGGATCTGCTCTACTTCATAAGCCTGCATTGCATGGGATGCATTTGCTTTTTCACTCGGAAGCCAGTAACCTTCTGTGAATTTCATCTTTTCATTACCTCCTGATTTGATGCGCCCGAAACAGAGGATGAAAAGCGCTCTCTTTTCATCATTTTTTACAGAATTCCTGTTTCAGGCTGACGTTTTTTGGTAATTTTATCCTACCACACTTTTCCTGTCGAAAACAGGGAGGATTCTGTGAAAAAATACGGCGATATTATCTTTTTTCCGGTTTGAACCTTTTTCTGGTTCCAATATGCAAAACGGGAGTGTGTCCCGCAAAAGTATCCTGTTTCATTTCCAGTTACTTTTGCCGGGACACACTCCCATCTTTCTTCTTTTGTTTTTTCTTTATGCCACAATCAGATAGGCAACAACTGCCAGCAGGATCTGCAGGATCACAAAGCGGATCACAACCTGACTGTCGGACCATTTGTATTTCAGGCGGACATGGTCATGCAGCGGTGTTCTTGTATTTTTGAGGATCGCGATTTTCAGGAAACGGAGTAAAAATACTTTGACAAGACCGATTCCTCCGTCGACGATCATCACGCCTGCCATCAGCAGATATAAGAACGGATGGCGGGACTGCATGGCAAGGATGGCGATGTAGAAGCCAAGTGCTCTCGAACCGGCGTCTCCCATCAGCATGCTGCTCGGCGAGGTATTGAAATACAGGTACGCGAGAAGCGCTGCCACGAACAGGTAATTGGCTACGGTGAAGCTTCCAAGGACATCGTGGAAAATCATACTGAACGCGAAGATAACCACGCAGGAAAGGCTCGCGCAGAGTCCGTCGACACCGTCGGAACAGTTTGTAACGTTGATCGAAATCCAGATCAGGATGATGCCGAGGATTATGTAGACCACTTTCGGAATGGTAAGGGACATGCTTCCGAAGCAGATCGTGGTGGAATTGTAATTCACAAAGGTGATGACGGTCACAATGGAGATGACGAGGTCAATCGCGCCTTTTTTGTAATCGCTCCACGGGGTTTCGGATGCATCATCGAGGTAGCCGCTCAGCATGATGCAGACGAGCAGGATCGCGTAGATCACATACTCGGCGCCAAGAGGCAGGAACAATACGCTTCCGATCAGGAAACAGATGACGATCACGAGGCCGACGCCGCGCAATTTTCCGCGGGAGAGGCCGCCGTTTACGGCAAATTCTCTGCCGTGATCGCTCGGCAGAAAGGAAAATGGATGCTTTAACGCCAGAAAGGTCAGCAGAAAGGTGACCACGATTCCCAGCATGGCGATCTGGCCGGGATTTAAAAAATTACTCCATACTTGATACATACGTTTTCTTCCTTCACTTTTCTTTAGATTGAGTTTGCACGAAGCCGTATGTGACGTGGCTTTGTGTTCATTTATTATAACAACTTCATACAAAAATTGCTATACCCAATTCGGGGGTTTCGTGATAAGATAGTGATACACTAAGTTGAACAAAAAAGGAGTTTTTTATGCCACGCAAAGATCATCTGCCGCGCCAGACACGCCAGGAACACATCACGCTGCAGCCGAACCGCAGCATCGAATTTCGTGTAACCGACGATTTCGGCAGTTTTTCGCCGCCGCACTGGCACGACGCGCTGGAAATCATTTATATTCTGGAGGGTTCCTCCATTGTCACGCTCTCGGACCGCACAAAGACCGTCCTTCCGGGGCAATTTCTGCTGATCAATTCCGGGCGTATCCACACGGCGCGCTGTCCGTCCACGGGAAACCGCTCGATTCTGATGCAGATTCCGGATGCGTTCCTTGCGAACTATCTGCCTGATCCGTCACAGCTCTGGTTCTCGATTGACTACGACAGTACGAATCCGGAAGTGCAGAAAAATATCAGCCAGTTCCGGCGTCTTCTGCTTTCGATGATGCAGCTTCATGAGGAAATGCCCGACGGCTATCTGCTGACGTTCCAGCGGGAGCTTTTTACGTTTCTCGATCTGCTCTACACGAAATTTTCTGAGAAGAGCCCGCTTGCGCACCACCCGATGAGCTCCCGGACGCAGACACGGCTCGATACGATTCTGACGTACACGCAGGAAAATTACCAGCGGCCGATTACGCTGAAGGAGGCTGCCGATGTTGTCTCGCTGCAGCCGGAATATTTCTGCCGCTTCTTCCGCCAGAACATGGAAACGACGTATCTGGAATACTTGAATTCCTACCGTCTTTCCCGCATCTACCGCGACCTGATCGCCACGGATCTGCCGGTCGGCACGCTCGCGGAAAAGCATGGCTTTACAAACGATAAGCTGTTTCACCGCCTCTTCCGCGAGCGGTTTCACACGACGCCGCTGCAGCTTCGGAAGGCAGCACGCGAGAAAGGATCCTGATAGCTTTCGCTGTTTTTATATCTTTGAGAATGGGAGTTTAACACGATGACAAAAGAAGAACTGGCGCTTGCCGTCATTGAACGTTTGAAACAAGAATATCCTGACGCCGACTGTACGCTTGACTATGACCAGGCGTGGAAGCTGCTCGTCAGTGTCCGCCTGGCCGCACAGTGCACCGATGCGCGGGTCAATGTTGTGGTGGAGGATCTCTACGCAAAGTATCCTGATATCGATGCGCTGGCAAACGCGACACCGGAGGAAATCGAGGAAATTGTGCGGCCGTGCGGTCTTGGAAAGAGCAAGGCACGCGACATCAACGCCTGCATGCGCATGCTGCGCGACGAGTACCACAGCCAGGTGCCGGATGACTTTAACGCACTTTTGAAGCTCCCGGGCGTGGGACGGAAAAGTGCGAACCTGATTATGGGCGATGTATTCAAAAAGCCTGCGATTGTGACGGATACGCACTGCATCCGGCTGTGCAACCGCATCGGGCTCGTGCATGACTGCAAGGATCCGAAGAAGGTGGAGATGGCACTCTGGAAAATTGTGCCGCCGGAAGAAGGAAGCTCGCTCTGCCACCGGTTTGTGGAGCACGGACGCGAGGTCTGTACTGCGAGGACGACACCGCACTGTGAACGGTGTGTGCTCGCGGATATCTGTGAGAAGAACGGCGTAGAAAAATAGCATTTTTCTATGCGTTTCCATGCGAAAAAGGCTTTTGCATACCGGACAGATTTTTCTGATTCTGTCCCGGCTGCAAAAGCCTTTTTGTTTCTATTTTTTATATGACCGAAAGAAGTCCGTCAGCGCTTTCAGCGTTTTCCCGAGCACCTGCACTTCCTCTTCTCCGAGTTCCGCCATCACGGCATCCGTCATCTGCTCGTGGAATTTTGCGTGATGATGGAATGCCTGCCGTCCCTTTCCGGTCAGGTGGATGTAGACGATCCGGCGGTCCTTCTCGCTGCGCTCCCGCTCGGTGTAGCCTTTTTTCACCAGACTGTTCATCGACGTTGTCAGCGATCCGACCGTGATGTCGAGCTTTGCCGCGATCGATGACATATTGCCGCCCTCCAGGCCGACGGCTTCTATGATGTGCATATCGTTGTTCGTCAGATCCTTGAAATCCTCGGTGATGATCGCCTCTTCTTCCAGTTTTTGTATCTCGTGAAACAGATGGACCAGTGTCTCATTGATGATTTCTCTGTTATCCACTCCTCTTCCCCTTTCCGTCTGTTCTGTCCCTTCTGAACAGGGTTCCGCTCTTTCTGTCTGTATTGTATCAAAAAAGTTCCGGACAAACAATACCAAAAACTGCCTGGGAAACGGCGGATCACTCCGTGCCGTTTCCCAGGCAGTTCTGTTATGTTTGATTCAATTACATCTGCCCTTTTTTCTTTAACCGTGCAAAGCAGATCATGAAAAAGCAGATGCCGTATACGGTTGTGATCGGGGTGGACATGCCGACGAAGGTCAGGTTCGTATTCGGCAGGTGTGAGAAGAACAGCGCCAGCGGAATACGGATCAGGCAGGCGGAGGTGATTCCCTGGATCATAACCGGGATGCTGATGCCGCGGCCGTTGAAGTATCCGATGCTGCTGAACAGCACACAGGTCAGAATACATTCCGGTGCGAAACCGCGCAGGTAAGCGGCGCTCTGCTCGATAACGGCCGGATCGCTCGTGAAGATTCTGGAGATGACACTTCCACCGAAGAAACCGATGCAGAAAATCACAACTCCAAGAGAGCAGCCCGTTGCGATTGCGGTGAGGAAGCCCTTCCACGCGCGGTCTTTCTTTCCGGCTCCGGTGTTCTGTGCCACGAATGCTGACACAGACTGCATCACAGAGGACGGGATCAGCATGATGAATGAGGTCAGCTTCTGCGCCACACCGTATCCGGCGGACGGCATAAGGCCCATGCCGTTGATGATCGAGTTGATCACAAGGAAGGAAATCTGTACGGTCGTCTCCTGCAGCGCGATCGGCACACCGACGTTCAGGACTTTCTTCAGCTCGTCATGGTCGATGCGGCAGTCTTCTTTTTTGAATTCAATCGGCAGATTGCCTTTTTTCAACACACCCATGGAGGCGATGACAGAAATCAGCTGCGCCAGAACCGTCGCAAGCGCTGCTCCCGCAACGTCCAGTTTCAGCACACCGACGAAGAACAGATCTCCGGCAATATTGGCTGCGCAGGCGATGCCGACGAATAAAAGCGGCAGATTTGCATTACCGACTCCGCGAAGCACGCTGCTGATGACGTTGTACGCGATGATGATCAGAATACCGCCGGAACAGATCCGCAGGTAGAGGACGGTTTTGTCAAAAGACTCCGCCGGGACCTGTAAAATATTGGCGATCGGGCCTGCGAACAGCTCCAGAATCACCGTCATGACGACACCGA
Organism: Blautia sp. AM47-4; assembly: GCF_003479865.1. Taxonomy (NCBI): domain Bacteria; kingdom Bacillati; phylum Bacillota; class Clostridia; order Lachnospirales; family Lachnospiraceae; genus Blautia; species Blautia sp. AM47-4. The sequence goes on along the minus strand of NZ_QUHY01000001.1, from coordinate 230,805 downwards.
TGATGGCGAACAGAACAATCGAGGTTCCCACGGTTTTGCCGGCCTTATCCGGCTTGCCCTCGCCGATGTGCTGGCCGATCATAACGGTCGAACCCATCGCAAGGCTGGTGATGATAAATGTTACCATCTGCATGAAGTTGCTTCCGGTTCCGACAGCGGAAATACTCGACGCATCGCCGAACCAGCCGACCACGAGAAGGTCGACCGCACCGTAAGCCGCCTGCAGAATCAGCGCGCCGAGCACCGGCAGCGCAAAACGGATCAGGGACTGGAAAATCGGTCCCTCTACAAACGATACTTCTTTCTTATTTTCTTTTGCCATTGTTTTTCACTCCTTTTATTCCCGGCATCGTTTCCTGCATCCGTGTGATTGCATGCACAAATTCGTCCACCACCGCGTCGTCCAGATCTGGCAGGCGGGATGCCCATTCCCCGTGAAAGTGCGTCACGCGGAGTTCCACAAACTCTTTTCCCTCTTCGGTCAGTGTCAGGTTGATCACGCGCTTATCTTTTTCATCCGCCTGTTTCACGAGAAGATTTCTCTCCTCCAGTTCCTGCACCAGCTTGGTGATGCTCGGCAGCGTTGTGTTCATATAGCTGCTGATGTCGCTGACGCGGCAGAAGCCCTGCTTTTTCTGAATCTCATTCACCGCATCCAGCACATGCACCTGCCGCGGCTTCATACCGTCCGGCAGGTCCGGGAGCTTCTCGATCAGACGCTTTGCATCAAAACACGCATCCAGGAACTGCTTTAATTTTTCCTGTGTCATGGAAAAGGTTCCTTTCTGTTTAAAAATTAGTTATCTTTAGTAATTACTTTTGATAAGTATAGCAGGAAATGAAAAAATGTCAAGAGGGAACTGATGATAAAAAAGAGCTGATTGAAAGTTCTGGCAATGCCAGATTCTTTCATCAGCTCTTTTCCATATCCATTTGTCACTGTTCAATGAGCTGCATTTCGGTGCCCCCCGCCGGATTTTATGCTTCTGATCGTCTTTTCCAGTACCTTCATCTCAACCGGTTTTGAAACATGGGCATTCATACCGGCTGCCAGAGAATGCTGGATATCCTCAGAAAACGCATTGGCGGTCATAGCAATGATTGGAATTGTCTTTGCCAGTTCATGGGAGCTTCTTCGGATTGCTTTTGTTGCCTCATAACCATTCATAACCGGCATCTGCACATCCATCAGGATCATGTCATAATCCCCCGGAGCAGACTGCTCAAATGCCTCTAAGACCCTTTTACCATTTTCACAGATTGTACACTCTGCACCCTCAATCTTTAACAATTCCATCAGGATTTCTGCATTCAGCTCATTGTCCTCTGCACACAGAAACCTCATTCCTTTCAGGACATTGCCAGCCGGTTCATCCTTTTCTGCCTGTTCTGCTGAAGAAACAAATCTATCTTCTGCTATTCTCAGATCTATAAGAACCTCAAAACAGCTTCCCTGGCCCAGTTCACTCTCCACATCAATGGTGCCTCCCATTGCTTCAACCAGATTTTTGGTAATAGCCATTCCAAGACCAGTTCCCTGTATCTTATTCGTCATAGAACTTTCAGCACGAGTAAAAGCATCAAAAATTGTATCTTTGAAATCTGCCGACATTCCCATGCCATTATCGCTGACCAAGAAACGGTACTTTGCGTAGACAGATGACTTTGTCTCACATTCTTCTACCAGAAACTGAATTTTTCCACCTTCCTGCGTGTACTTCACTGCATTAGAAACCAAGTTGCTGAAAATCTGCATCAGATGAACCTGATCTCCGTTCACCCACTCGTGCCGGATGTTTTCTTTTATGATTGTAAGAGTCTGATTTTTTTCGTCTATCTGTGAATGGAATATGGTATTGAGTTCTGTAATAAAATCCAAGATGGAAAAATCGGTATACTTAAAAACTGTTTTTCCTGCCTCAATTTTGCTCATATCCAGAACATTATTAATGATTCCTAACAGATGCTGTGATGAAATGTCTATTTTATCTGCATACTCTATTACTTTCGCTTTATTACCGGCATCATGTCTGATCAATGATGTCATGCCGATAATTGCATTCATTGGTGTACGAATATCATGTGACATATTGGACAGGAAATCCGTTTTCGCCTTATTTGCATTTTCAGCGGTCTGCAAGGCTTCCGTTGTAATGTCCTTTGCTTTTTTCAGTTTTTTATTGGACTCCTCCATATCCTTCATTGCCTGCGTCTGAATCTCATTATTTCTTTTTTCGTATTCAGCTTTTTGCTCAGCAAGACTGCGTCTGGAAATACTGTAGAATAATCCGGCAAAAAGCAAAAGTATAAAACCTGCCATGAGTATTGTTTCAAACACTATTGTTTTCTGATAGTCTCTTAGTACATTATCTACAACACTTTTTTCTACAATACAAATCAGCATGGTGTTATTATTTTCTATCGGACAGTATCCCAGATAGTAAGGTTTGTCACTTTCCACAAGTTCTACCCCCTGTTCTCTGCCATCCAGCTTTTTTTGAAGAGAATCAGCCTCTTCCTCAGTGATAGCCTGATCTCCTTTTAAATGCTTTAACAAGAAATAGTTCCTGAAAAATTTATCTTCTTTCTGATTTGTATAAGTAATATTTCCGTCGTTATCCAGCATAAACAGATACGCATTCCCGTTATAGCTTTTCACACTTAACATGGAATCTAATTTTGAATGATCATACAAGGTTCCAATTGCCGTATAAGTTTCCCCCTTAATCGTATATTCCTGACATGGAATTGCAACCAGATAACCATCTTTTTTCTTCTGGTTGTAATCAAGAGAAACCAATTTTCCAATATTATATCCGTTCCTCAAATCCAACAAAAGTTTACTTGGCATGTCAACCCGAAGTTTTGTTCCATCAGTGGTTATTGCCTTTCCATTTTCCTGGAGAAATATAAGTGTACTTTCAGATTCTTTCTGCCATGCCTCAAAGAACTTCTTGTTTCTATCCAGTTCAATAGATCTCACTCCCTCTTGAATAAGAAAATCCTCAAGCATATGCAGCCGACTGTAGTATCCATTCACCTGCAGATCATAGGTCTGCTGTATCTGTTCAACAACTGCTCCCATACTGCTTTTCCCGTTTTCTGCGATATAGCTGTTCATCCTGTTCAAAAGGAGCTTTACAAAAATTAAGTTTAAAAAGATAAGAATTAAAAAGAACAATGGTACTATCATCTTTTTTCTTTTTGTTTTCGCCTGTTCTGTTCCCACTTTTATTTTTCAACCTCTATATAATCTTCCGGTGCTGACGGCTGCTGTCCGTTTTCCATTGCTGCGGTCCATGCACTTGATAATGTTGTGTTACCAAGCCGCCTGATCTCACATTCCGGATTTATTTTTTTCAAAACAGACATTGTGGTTTCTGTAAGAAGAATAGAGTACTCCTTTTCTTTGTCGATTTTTTTCTTATTTACTTCTATGTCCTTTAATGAGAATCCGTTTTCCTCCTGCCTGACGATTATTTTCATACCGGATGCAATTGGTAATTCATATTTATTGGTTATATGGAATTTTTCATCAGAATCAGCAAGATATTTCTCCGCAAGTTCATAAATCTCTTTGCCATTGATTTTTGCCAGGTATAATGGTGTATCTGAACTCTTTGCTGTCATCAGACCAACCCGGCTGCAGGTACACTCCCCTTTGTAAATGGAGGAAGTAAAATAATAATATGGTGCCAAAGCCAGCTGAGCATCCTTTTCTTCTCTAATCGTAGTTAAAATAGAAGATGCCGCATCACGACCGTTTTTATCATTTAGCGAAATGGAATATTCATTTTCAAAATTAACTGTGGTTTCTTCTTTTGAATCCTTACTGTTCATTGTGCTGCGAAAAGCATCATAAGCCTGTGTTTCATCCATTTCCCCTGACAATAATCCGTGAACAGCCTCAAGACTGGCATAAAATGATTTTTGAGCAGAATATCGGATATAAACAGAATTATTATTAATTTCATCTTCCAGTCCAGGTACATCTTCCATCATGTTTGGAACATCTACATTTAATGAAATTACACCCTTTCCATCTGCGATCAATGTTTGTCCTTCTTTTGAAATCATACACTCCAGGACATCGAATGCCAGGTCCAGTTTTTCCTGATCTTTTTCCAGTTCTTTGTTAAATGCAATATTCAGAGAAGGGGTCATATTTATAAAAGCTTCATCCGAAATCTGTGAAAAAAACGGTATACGAGTTAATTCTGCATCCATCTGTTCCTGAAATTCCTGCATAAGTGCCGGATAACCATGAAACATTGCTGCTTTTCCCACAAGGAACATCTGCGTTGCAGTATTAATATCGACGCTGATATCATCACTTGTAAAATGTGAGTCCTTCAAAAATGTATTGGTTTCTGAAAAAATACGTTTCCATAACGCATCATCAAACGCGATATCCCCTGATGCACTTTCAGCTGAGCTTCTCCATTCGATTCCATCCAGACTCATGAATTCCCCAATTGCACCTGTCTGAATCACCTCATGAGCAGACCAGTCTTCTGCAAGATCCAGGGAATACGGTTTTATACCATTATCATAAAATTGCTGGCATGCCTGTGCATATTCCTTATAGTTTTTCGGTATCTTGATTCCATACTGTTCAAACAATGTCTTGTTGGCAATAATCGTCTGCGGTATACCGCAGATAGGAAGCCACTGAATCTCATTTTTTGAATTTTTATAATATTGCAATGCATAGGAGTAATACCTGGAAACCACGTCATAAGAAGCAAAATCCATTAGATATGGCTCCAGATCCTGTGCATCTTTTCCAGAAAATCGACGTACGGTTATGATATCCGGCAGTTCACCATGTTCCTCAAAATAGCTATATAAATCGGTATCATTGTTACCGGTAATAAACTCAATATCCTGATCTGGAAACTGCTCATGGATATAGGGTCCAATATTTTTCATTAAACGATTTTCCCACAGATACACGGTAAGGTGATCGTCATTTTTAGATACTGCTTTTTGAGATTGTCCACAGCCAGACAAAACAGTAATTGCTAAAAGCACACCTGGCAGTAATGCTGTCAGACATTGTTTTGCCTTTTTCATCCTCGTATTTTCCTCATTCTTTCCTGATAAAATCATTAATTCAATAATTGGGAAACAATTACAGCCAGTTTTCCAGAACATCATTCAGCTTATTCATATCCAGCGGTTTCGCGATATGTCCATTCATGCCTGTATTTTTTGCCAGCTGTACATCTTCTGCAAAAGCATTTGCTGTCATGGCAACAATCGGTAGTTTTCCCTGTTCACCCGGAAGGCTCCTGATTGCTGCGGTTGCCTCATAACCATTCATGACAGGCATTTGGATATCCATAAAAATAAGGTCATACAAGCCTTTCGGTGAAGCTTCTACTTTTTCAACTGCAATTTTTCCATTTTCTGCCGTTTCCACTTCCGCCCCTGTCATCTGCAGAATTTCAACAGCAATTTCTCTGTTTAACTCATTATCCTCGACCAGCAGAATTCTTTTTCCTGTGTAATCTGCTTCAGACAGCTCATCCAGATAATTTCTTGCTGTTTTTTCTTTTCTGCCAGAAGTAAACTGCCGCAATGTAGCCGCCAAACGGGAACGGAACAGCGGTTTTGCAATAAAAGCATCTACGCCTGCAGCCTTTGCTTCTTCTTCGATCTCGCTGAATTCATAAGATGTCAGTACAATAATGGTAATCTCTTTCCCTATCCGTTTCCGGATCTGTCTGGCTGTTTCAATTCCGTCCATATCCGGCATTTTCCAATCTAAAATAACAGCAAAGTAATCATTTTTTAGCTCATGATGTGCATAACAGCGCTCAACGGCTTCTCTGCCGGAGAGAACCCATTCGCCTGTAATCCCAATCTCCTTCAATGTGGCAACTGTACTTTCACAACATGTCTTATCATCATCCACAACCAGAACAGGTAGATTCATCAGATTTCTGTCCTGTTCTTTTTCTTTTTCCTGAAGTTCCAGATAAATTGTTACTGTAATTTTAGTTCCCTTATGTAAGGTGCTTTCCACTTTAATATTACCATTCATCAGGTTCACAATATTTCTGCTGATTGCCATTCCCAGACCTGTTCCCTGGACTCTGGTTGTCCGATGGTCATCTGCGCGGCTGAAAGGATCAAACATGATTTTCTGGAATTCCGGTGACATACCGATCCCATTATCCTCAATCGTAAATTCATAGCATCCAAGTTCCGAAAATCCATTTGGCTTTTCCTCTATGGAAAAAGTAATATTCCCGCCATCCGGTGTATACTTGACCGCATTACTCATCAGATTCACAAATACCTGCTGGATTCTCAGGCTGTCACCACAGACACTCTCATGTTCAATGTGATTAATGTGTATATCTAAATTGTGTTTATGTTCATCAATCACCGGTTTTGTGAGTGTTATAAGATTATCCACCAGATCTGGCAGATTGAAATCCTCCTGTGCCAGCGTCATTTTTCCACTTTCAATACGTGCCATATCCAGCACTTCATTAATCAGCCCCAGCAGATGACGGCTTGATTTTGTAATTTTGCTGAGACATTCAATGACTCTGTCCTGGCTCTCAATATTTGCTCCTGCAATTGCTGTCAGGCCGACAATGGCATTCATCGGTGTCCGGATATCGTGGGACATATTGGAAAGGAATTCTGTTTTCGCACGGTTTGCATTTTCTGCAGACCGGTAAGCCTCTTTCAGTGCCTGACGGGATTCAATCTCTGCTTTCTTCTCCTGTGTCACATCCATGGATGCCAGCAATACCTTTTCCAGCTTTCCATTCTTCCATTCCAAAGGAATATAAGAAGCGATTTTATAAGTCTTTTCATCCAGGCTGCAATACTCAAACTTATAAATATCATTTTCACTTTTCAGATTCTTCCGGATATTTTCCGGTGCGATCAGGATGTCCATAGTTTCCAATGGTTCCAGTGTCTTATATTTTTCAAGAACCTGCATCTGAAAATCATGATAGAATCCCAGAGGTTTATATATCATCTGTCCATTCAGGTTATAGAATTCATATCTGTCATTTTCCAGATCACAGACAACAAAGCGGTCAACCAGACGCACAATACTCTGAATTATCTGCTCCATGGAAGCATTATCCGCCGCCATCTGCAGATGCCGTGCGCTCTCTACCTTTGTCTCTGTGATATCACGCAGAAAGATCATGGCATATTCTGAATCCTCTATTTCGCCACGTATGACCACATTGCGGACCCATCGTTCTTCTCCATTCAGAGTGATACGGCACTCTAAAGCCAATTCGGTTTCCAGACCCTTCAGCCTTTCTGCAATATAACCACGGTCGTAAAAAGAGGATACCGCCTTCTTATCTGTCTCCACAACATAGGAATCCACAAAATGACGGATCAGTTCATCCCATGTATGACTCTGTTCAAAGACTGTCATCAGGGACGGTTCAACCTTAAAGGTATCAAAAGTATTCGCTTCCAGATTTACATAATACTCACACAGGTCTGCTTTCGTAAAAGCCCGGTGGAAAGCAGCAGATTTTTGTGCCTGCATGGCCTCTTTTTTTTCCGCATCAATATTAATAAAAATCCCGGCAATCCTGCTGGCAGAACCATCCAGACGGCGTATTACTTCTGCCGATGCCCGAAACCACTGGTATTGATTATCCTTCATTCTCATACGATACTCTACCTGGTATTTTATCTGGTTCGTCTTATCCTTAATTGCCGCCTGAAGCTGCACCATTACTCTTTCTTTATCCTGTGGATGCAGAAGATCTGACCAGGATTCCAGTTTATTCGGAAAGTCCAGAGTGTCATGATAGCCAAGCATTTTTCGGAATTCATGACTCCAGTTTGCATTCACAATCTCACTGTTTTCGTCACAGTCAAAATACCAGAAGCCGGAACAGATAGCCTCATTGAGCAGTGTCAAATTTACATGATCCCAGTTGACTTGTACGGACATAACCCAGATCTGTCTGCCCGCCTCATCTGTCGCATCCTCTTTACAAAGCCGTACATTTTTCACTGTACCGTCTGCTGTAAGGATCTGTGCTTCCCCTGTTCCGTGAAGCTGCAAAAAACGGTCTCGCTCCAGTCTATCTTCCTCGTCATAAAAGAAGTTTCTCAATGAGCCTTTTGTCTGTTCCATGAAAGTATCGAATGTATATCCTGTACTATGCAACAGCAGATTATTCACAGACAAAATAGACAGGTTTTGGTCATAAGATCCTGTCATTATACCTACCCCGCCGTTATTTTCCAGTGTTTTCTGTACGGCCTGTGACATAGCCTGTGTCTGTCCCGTTACAGCCTCACCTAAAGAATATATTTTGTCTTCATACTTTTCCATTTTATAAAAATCCTCTCTCTGTTTTATGCTTCATTATCCTGCTTTTATCTGTATACAGAGAACCTGTCCCTGCCAGTTTTACATTTACGTTATAATATCCTACAAAACGTGAAAAACAGGTATACGGATTTGAGAAGTTGCAGCCACTACACACAATATTCACACAAAATTCTCTTTATGTTTTCAATTTTTATAGGCTTTGCCAAGTGAGCATTCATTCCTGCTGCCAGACACTTACTCCGATCGTTCCTGCTGTAAAACGGTATCTGAGGCTTTTTTTATTTATCTGATTTTTTTCTGTTTCCATGGAACTTCTGAACGCTCACCTCCTGGTATCATTACAAATATACATAAAAACTCATTTTTATATTACCATGAAATTTTTTACTTTGCAATGCACATACCTTTTCAGACGCTGCTTTTCTTGTTTCCTTTTTCAGAAAATTGCAACCAAAGGGGCGCACCTGAAAATTTCTTTTCAAATGCGCCCCTTCGCTTTCTTTTTTTCTGTCAGATCAATCCGTAATGCTCCATCGCCTTTGCCACGCCGTCCCGCTCGACGGTATCGGTTACGTACTCTGTGTACGGATCCAGAATCTCATCATGTTTTCCAAGCGCAATGGTGTGTGCGCCGCACCGGAACATGGTAAGGTCGTTGCTGCTGTCGCCAAATACGTATGCATCTTCTTTCTCCAGCTGAAACTGTTTCAGCGCATAGTCCACAGCTGTTCCTTTGCTGCAGCCGTGCGGAACGATTTCGTATACACCGCCGCGGCGATCCATGATATCAAACTCCTGCTCAAATTCACGGTACATACGTTCTATATCAGACTGTGCATCGGTTACGATACAAAATTTATCGTAAATGATTCCTTTTGTCTCCGCTGTCTCCGCGAGTCCGATTCCGACAGCAGCGAAATAGGCACGGGTCTGCTCGACCTCCCGAAAACGGGATACCTCCGACGAAAAATAAACATTATCCGTTCCCTCCAGAATCATGCCGATCCTGCACTCCTTTAAAATAACCGGGATTTCCTCACAGCGCTTTTTCGGAATCGTCTGATGCATCAGGATTTCGCCGTCCCGGCGCAGATAGGTCCCGCAGCCGCACAGAAATCCGGAAAACGGAAGCTTTTTCAGCTCCTCGGGCAGCTCCGACCAGGTGCGGCCGGTATTAATAAACGTAAGATTTCCTTTTTCCGCTGTCTTTTTCAATGCATCGAGCGCGCTCTGCGGAATTTCTTTTGTAATCTCACTCAGTAACGTTCCATCAATATCAAAAAATAATGCTTTCACAAAAATTTCCTCCTCGTGTACTGTTTCCTGTTCTCTTTCTGACATACGAAAAAATGCCGAAGCTCTTGATTGTCAAGGCTTTCGGCATTTTCATTCCAGTCGAAGCGACGGGATTCGAACCCACGACCTCTGCGTCCCGAACGCAGCGCTCTACCAAACTGAGCCACGCTTCGATTTTATTTGTTTTCTGAACTCTCGTCCGTCAACAATAGCTATTATATATGATGTCTATAGGAATGTCAACACCTTTTTTGAAATTTTTTTAATTTTTTTTATTATTGCTTCAAAAGGTACATTTCACACGGGTTTGCGGCCTTTTTGGTGTTCTTTTAGAATGACAGTTTCTGAGAAAGTCAAAAAAAGAGATATGCCGGAAGTTCTGTTCCGGCATATCTCTTATCTTTGTTTCTCAGCTCAGCTGATATACATCTGCATACTGCACGCCGAAGCTCAGCGCCTCGGAATGGCTGCTGCAGAAGATGTCTACGTGGCCGTAAGCGGTTCCGCGGTCTTCTACCGTGTAAACCTGGCCGTTGATCATCAGTTTCGTTCCGAATGGTACACCGCCCATGGCGATCGTTCTTCCTGCGGTCGGTGTGGTTCCGCTCGCGGTGGATCCGCCGGACCACTGTCCGGTACAGATGGAACAGGAGCAATAGCCTGTCAGTTTAAATCTTCCAAGGTATGTTCCGCTGGAGGAGCTGCTGGAAGTATCTGACGCGGATGGACTCCCCGTTGTCGTGGAGGATGCGCTGCTGTCCGAAGAACTGCTTCCGGAGCTGCTGCTTGTATCGGTATCTGCTTTCGCTGCGGCATTTGCTGCTTCTGCGGCTGCGACTCTTGCGGCCTCGGCTGCCTGTTTTCTGGCGGCCTCTGCCTCAGCTTCTGCGGCAGCCTGCTGTGCGGCGGCTGCTGCGGCTGCTTCCTCTTCTGCTTTCTTCTGCGCTGCAATCTCCTCTTCTTTCGCCTGACGGATCAGGTCGTTGATTGCATCTGCTTTGCTGTTGATTTCATCTACCAGTGCACTCTCGCTGGATTTTGCATCGTCCAGCTCTGCGGAGTAGGTACGGAGTTCCTGATAAGCTGCTGCATACAGCTCCTGGATGGCTTCCTGCTGATCGCTGCTCTGCTGCTGCAGTTCTACGATCGCTGCCTGCTCTTCCTGCACCTGTGTTTCTTTTTCTTTTACCTGGTCTACCGTGTCTTCATACTCCTGCATAAGATCGCGGTCGAAATCGGAAATTTTCTGTATGTATTCTGCCCGGCTGATCAGCTCTGAAATGCTTTTGGAAGAAAAGAGCATTGCCATGTATCCGTTTCCGGAAGAATTTTCATACATATACTGGATACGGAGCTTCATCGCCTCGTACTGCTCTTCTTCTTTTGCTTTTGCATCTTCCAGATCTGCCTGAATCTGTACCAGTTCGTTCTGCTTCGCATCATACTGATCCTGAAGCTCCTGCAGACGGTTCTGCAGATCGTCCAGCTGCTGGTTCAGTTCGGAAAGATATTCTTCTGATTGTCCCTTTTTGGAATTGAGTTCGTCAATCCTGCTCTGTATGCTGTCAAGCTGAGACTGTGCGGCAGCCTGTTCTGCCTGAGCATTTGAAATTTTCTCCTTTGTACTGGCACCATAGCATGGCAGAACGGTTGCTGCCGTAAGCACTGTGGCCAAAACCAGGCTGAATAATTTCTTTTTTTTCATGTCGTACACCTCATACTTATTACGTTCTGTTGCTGATTGTCACTCCCAGTTACTGCGGAAAATGGGTCTTTTTTCCCGCCGTACTTTGCCATTATAACACAAGTATGTCTGAAATGAAAGTCTTTTTTAATTTCTGTTAATAACTTTGTAATATTTCGACATTTTTCCTGCAAACACTGACATGATTTTTCTACTTTCTCCATCCAACAGGGTACTTATTTTTCAAGGTTCCATTGACCAGTTTGCCCCATCCAAGGCCGAATCCATCGACGCAGACCAGCTTCCAGCCCGACGGCGATGCGGTCTCTCCCGGCTCTACGGAAATTGTCTCACCGCGGAGATATTTTTCGGTACGCTCGTCATCTGCCTTTAAATTCATGTAATCTTTGAACTTGTCCGCGGAGAGTGTCACGGCAAACGGCTGTGACGGCTCGAAACGGTCTTTTTTCAGTTCACCGAGATACAGACCGTTCCGCAGGAAATGAAGATTCCGCACGCCATCCGGCAGGGACGGGGAATGGTATACTTTTCCGGCACGGACTTCCAGTTCCTCCACCGGGATCGGTGCTGTCATCCGGGACAGGAAATCGGAAAGGATCTGTTTTTCTGCTTTCGACGGACCCGGTGCTTCCGTTCCGCGGTCTTTTTTCCGGTTTTTCTGTTTTTTGTTTTTCTTTTCGATCGGTTTTTCTTCTGTCTCATAAGGAATGGCTTCGCCTTTTTTGCGGAACAGGGCAAGGTAATGGCCCTCGCCGTTCATTTTATGCGGCCAGATGCGCACGGTCTTTTCGATCTCCGGATCGCCGTTTCCCCAGACTGGATTGCCTTTTGAAAAACCTTCGTAGCCTTCCATCTCGATCAGTTCCATTTCCGGGAAGTTTTCCAGAAGGAAAGAAACGGTTCCCTCGTCCTCCTGCGGGGCGAAGGTACACGTCGAATACATCATGAGGCCGCCCGGACGCAGCATTTTGACAGCATTCGAGGTGATCTCGCGCTGCAGATCCGCAAAGAAATCCGGCCGCTCCGGGGTCCAGGTGCCGATGACTGCCTCGTCTTTCCGGAACATGCCCTCGCCGGAGCACGGTGCATCCACGAGGATTTTATCGAAGAAGCCCGGGAAGACGTCTGCAAGGCCTGCCGGTGTCTCATTGGTGACAAGCACGTTTTCACTTCCGAACAGCTCCAGATTGCGCAGCAGTGCTTTGGCGCGGGCGTTGCTGATGTCATTGGCGACGAGAAGGCCGGTTCCTTTCAGGCGCGCATTCAGCTCCGTCGCTTTGCCGCCCGGTGCGGCGCAGAGATCGAGCACACGCTCACCCGGTTCGATCGGGAGGCGGGACGCCGGGGTCATGGCGCTTGGCTCCTGCAGATAGAAGACGCCTGCCGCATACAGCGGAGACTGGCCCATGCGCATGCCGTCCGGCACGAAATAGCCGTTTGGAATCCACGGAATTTTCTTCCACATTCCCGGAACAAGCGGTGGGAAATCTTCGGTCCGGCATTTTTTTGTATTTACACGCAGCCCGGCTGTGCGGGGTGCGTCGTAGGAAGTTAAAAATGCATCAAATTCATCGCCCAGCATGTCCTGCATGCGGGTCAGAAATTCCTGTGGTAACTGCGCCATGTATTGTCTCTCCTTTTTATTTTGCTTTGTTGTGCATCGGTCCCTTTTCGTGAACTGGCGATGTTTTTTCTGTCTTTGTTTCTTTTGTTTTGCATCTATTTCATAATTTCTCACAGAAAAAGAGACAGCTTTTTCGATTTTTCAATCTTTTTGCTGTCTCTTTTTTGCATAGCGGAGAAGAAGGGATTTGAACCCTTGCGCCGTTTCCGACCTACTGGTGTTCGAAGCCAGACCCTTCAGCCTCTTGGGTACTTCTCCGTATTTTGTCAAATACATCATATATTATAGTGCTTTTTCTACGATTCGTCAATGATTTTTTCATTGGTTTCCGATGGAAATACGGGGATTGTATTTTTTACGGAAATATTCGAAAGTGCAACTTACTCAAACAAATAATCTTCCTCAGGCAGCATCCCATCCCGATGCTGCCTCTTCTTTTATTCTTTCCCTTCTTCCACCCTCTTCCTCTCTTCTTTTTTCTTCTTTTTCACCACCCGCAGTCTCCGGAAAAACGCACTCAGCATCTCCGAGCACTCTTCTTTCAGCACGCCGCGCTCGACCTTCACCTGATGGTTAAACTCGTGCATTTCCAGCATATTTAAGATCGATCCCGCGCAGCCCGCCTTCGGGTTCATGCTGCCGATGACGACTTCGCTGACTCTCGCCTGTACGATCGCACCGGCGCACATCTGGCACGGTTCCAGGGTGACATACAACGTACAGCCCTCCAGCCGCCAGTCGCCGAGCTTTTTGCTTGCTTTCCGGATCGCATTCAGTTCCGCGTGGGACAGCGTGTTTTTATCCGTATTTCTGCGGTTATAGCCCCGCGCAATCACCTTTCCCTCGTACACAATCACACAGCCGATCGGCACTTCCATCAGCTTTTCCGCTTTCTTCGCCTGCGTAATCGCCTGGCGCATGAAGCGTTCCCGTTCTTTCCGGTGCGCTTTTTTCTCCGGCGTTTCCAGCTTTGTTTCTTCTTCCATTGTGCACTTCCTTTCTTCTCTGCGTATATTTTCTGTCCTTCCCGCATATCGTGAACTGTAGCGCAGTATCTTTTTCTACTCTTTTTACTTCTATGCAGGAGGTTTTTATGTCTGATTACCGGCGTTTCATTGCCTATCTATACGAATACCCGAACAACCGCAAGGGCGGATGCTGCGGCTTTGTCCGCGTGGAGTCGCAGAACGGCTTCTGCCGCATGGACTTCCAGATCAAATCGCCGTCTCTTCCGCCGGAGACCTCGGTCACGGTCTACGGTTTTATCCGCCGGTCAGGGCGGATGTACGGCATTCCGCTCGGAAATCTCCTTGCGGGGCGCTCTTCTACGAGTGGAAAACTCTTCACGCACTCCGATGCCATTGGGCAGACGGATGTCACGCTCGACGAGCTTGGCGGTCTGATCCTGCTCTGCCGCCAGACCGGCGTCATCGCCACCCAGTGGGACGATCTTCCGATTCAGCCGGAGTTTTTCGCTCCCACGCTCCCGCAGGAGCCCAAAACATCCGCAGACAATGGTGCCAGACCGACCGAAGAGAAAACTGCCGAAACACCCGAACCTCTGGATCCCGCCGTACCTGCGCAGTCCCTGCCATCATCAGACGCTTCAAAAGCACAGTTCGATGAACTTTCCACAAAATTCAGCAGCAATTCCGAACTTTATCCACAAAATTCCAACCCGGAATCCACCGTCTCCACAGAATCCATATCAACTGACACGGTAAACACCGTTCCTGCAGACAGGATCACGCAATCATCCGCCAACACACTCCATCCCGCATCCGCGGAATCTGTGAAAACCGCAGAAAGCTATCCCTCTGCCAACCCGGAACCGCCGCAGCCCATCCCGGATTCTGCCGCCCAGCCGCTACATATGACTTCCGCTGATTTTCCAGCCGCAGCAGCCGTGCCGCCGTCCCGCGCTGCTCTCTATCTCCAGCTTCAGGACCAGTTCCCGGAGTTCCACCCGTTCCCAGATGATGATCTGACCGACTGCCTGCGCCTCTCACTCGACGATCTTCCACAGCTCCGCGCCGCCGGTCTTTCGGTGGATGCGAACCGCTTCGTCCTCCATGGCTCCTCGTCCTATCGCCATCTGCTCCTCGCCCGGAACCGCGACCAGCAGGAACTCTGGTATTTCGGTGTCCCCGGCGTCTACACGCCGAATGAGCAGTTCATGGCAAGCCTCTTTGGCTTTTTCCACTTCAAGCAGGCGATGCGCCCCTCCGAGCTCGCGCCCGATGCCCGCTTCGGCTACTGGTACCGCACGCTTTAAAGCGTTTTTAATCCACGCCGCGGATCTCCACCGTCTCAATCTTTCCGCGCAGGATCTCGCAGAACCGCTCGAGCTGCTCCCTCGCATACCCCGAGAACCTCGGATCAATCACATAATCCGATTCCCGGTAATTCTGCAGGAAGTACCGTTTTGCCCCGGAAAGCCACTTTCCGATCGCTTCGATCTCTTCCCTTCCATGCAGCTCTTGGCAGAGCGTTGTCCGGAACTCATAGTCCACCACGCCGCTCTTTAAAAACTCGACCGACTCATTGATCCGCATCACATCGATCTTTTTCACGCCCGCCGTCTCGCCGTACCGGGACGGCGCGTTTTTGATGTCCATGGCGACGTAGTCGATTTTCTTCTCTTCCACCAGCTTTTTCAAAATCTCCGGCCGGTATCCATTCGTATCGAGCTTCACAAGATATCCCAGTTCCTTAATTTTCGTCACGAACCGCTCCAGATCCGGATCCAGCGTCGGCTCACCGCCCGTCACGCAGACGCCGTCCAGCACGCCGCGCCGCTTTTCGAGCACTGCAAAAATCTCCTCCTCCGGAATCACCGGCTCCCATTCGGGATGCTGCACGAGATTTCCGTTCTGGCAGAACGGGCAGCGGAAATTACATCCGCCCGAAAACAATGTGCACGCCACCTTGCCCGGGTAATCCAGCAGCGTCAGCTTTTGAAATCCATGTATGACCATATGCTATCCTCTCTGACCGCAGGACTCCGAACTTTCGTCCGCCCTGCAACAGAAAAAGCGGAACCATAATGTCCGCTTTTTCCATTTATCTTCTATTGGTAATTATTTGCCGTAACGCTCTGCCTGGGAACGGATCAGGTCCAGATCATCAAAATAGTTGATTTTCATGGCTGCTTTGACATCCGCCAGTGTCTGAGCGGCAACTTTTTCTGCCTCTTCGCTGCCTTTTTTCAGCATCTCGTAGATCGCCGGAATGTCTTTTTCCAGCTCTTTTCTGCGGTTACGGATCGGCTCTAAGGTCTCCTGCAGTACATTGTTCAGGAACTTCTTCACTTTGACATCGCCAAGGCCGCCTCTCTGGTAATGTGCTTTCAGCTCGTCGAGATTTGCGTAATCCGGCAGATAGCGCTCGAAGTGCTCCGGCTGGCAGAATGCATCGAGATAAGTAAATACGGTATTTCCCTCGATCTTGCCCGGGTCGGTGATCTTGATGTGATCCGGGTCGGTGTACATGCTCATGACTTTTTTCTTGATCTCATCCGGCTCCTCGGACAGGTAAATGCAGTTTCCGAGCGATTTACTCATCTTCGCTTTTCCGTCGATACCCGGCAGACGTCTGCAGGAATCATTCTCCGGCAGCATAATCTTCGGCTGCACAAGTGCCTCGCCATAAACCGTATTGAATTTGTGGACGATCTCCTGTGTCTGCTCGATCATCGGCATCTGATCCTCTCCAACCGGAACGGTCGTTGCCTTGAATGCAGTGATATCGGCTGCCTGGCTGATCGGGTAGGTGAAGAATCCAACCGGGATGCTCGCCTCAAAGTTTCTCATCTGGATCTCCGATTTTACGGTTGGGTTTCTCTGCAGTCTGGAAACCGTAACGAGATTCATATAATAGAAAGAAAGCTCACACAGTTCCGGAATCTGAGACTGGATAAAGATGGTGCTCTTTTCCGGATCAAGTCCGCAGGAAAGGTAATCCAGTGCTACCTCCAGAATGTTCTGGCGCACCTTCTCCGGGTTGTCCGCATTGTCGGTCAGCGCCTGTGCGTCTGCAATCATGATGTAAATTTTATCGAATTCACCGGAGTTCTGCAGCTCCACGCGGCGGCGCAGTGAACCAACGTAATGTCCTACATGCAGCTTGCCGGTCGGTCTGTCACCGGTCAGTATAATTTTTCCCATTTTTCTTCCTGCCTTCCTGATACGTAATCTTCGCAGTCCGCTTCTGTATGAAAAATTTCATGAAAATTCTCATAACTGCGGACCTTCTACATACCCTCTATAATACCGTCTTTTTACAAACACTGTCAATGGTCTTTTCCGGTAAAATCCCTCAAAATATCTATTATGAGACAAATCGTTCAACAGCCACGTACAGCCTTCCCTTTTTTGTCTGATTCTGCACGCCAACATAGCGGAATTTTCCCATATGGCGCACGGTCACGAGATCGTCCTCTTTTAATGACGCGCTCGGCGACGTCACCAGTTTTCCATTAATAAACACCTGGCCGCCCTCGATCAGCGGCACCATTTTGCTCCGCGAACTGCTGAACGCCAGCGACAGCACCGCATCGAGCCGCACGGAAGCGACGGAGCCTTCTTTCCGCTCGGTTTTCGGCTCCGTCAGCTCCTCCGGCAGTCCCGCCTCGACTTCACAGTACACGCTCGTATGGCGCACTTTTTTCAGCTCCGCACAGATGTAGTCCGCCATATCCGCCATACAGATCAGATACGCCTGGTTTCCATCGATCAGAATGTCTCCCAGCTTATACCGCTCCACGCCGAGATTCATCAGTGATCCTAAGAAATCACGGTGTGACAGCGCATCCGCAAATTTTTCATTCAGCGGGCTGATGCGCACGACTGCGATCGGAAGCATCGACGCATCACCGTCCTCTGCATAGGATGGCAGAAACAGCGCCGCTTTCCGCTCTGCCGCCTCGTATCCGCCGGACAGCACGTAACGCACGCCCGGGATTTTATTTACCGTACGGTAGAACAGATCCTGCTCCGCCAGCGTCAGAAACTCCGTGTGTGACGGAACATCCCTGTGATAACACTGCTCTGCCAGATCCTGAATCCGTCCGACCAGCACTTCTTCCTCATTCATGGTAATCCCCCTTTGATACACCGCGGGCTGCCCCTGTTTTCTTTCGGGCAGCCCACGTATCACACTTTATTTATCCAGCAGCATCGACAGTCCGATCCGCTTCTTCGCCAGATCAAGGCTGATGACCTTCACTTCCACGATATCTCCGACGCTCACAGCCTCCAGCGGATGCTTGATGAAGCGTTTCGTCATCTGGGAAATGTGGACGAGTCCGTCCTGATGCACGCCGATATCGACGAATGCACCGAAGTCAATGACGTTGCGCACGGTTCCCTTTAAGATCATGCCGACCTTCAGGTCCTTCATATCGAGCACGTCAGTGCGCAGGATCGGGCGCGGCATCTCGTCACGCGGGTCACGGCCAGGCTTCTGCAGCTCTTTGATGATATCGCGCAGCGTAATCTCGCCGACACCGATCTCCTCTGCCATCTTCTTGTAATCTTTGATGAAGAACGCCGTCGGTCCCTCGCTGATCTGCTCTGTCTTCATATTTAACTTTGCAAACAGCTTCTCGACTGCCTCGTAGCTCTCCGGATGAACGCTTGTGCCGTCCAGCGGATTTTTGCCGCCGGTGATGCGCATAAAGCCCGCGCACTGCTCAAACGCCTTCGGTCCGAGTTTTGCCACTTTCAGGAGCTCTTTTCTGCTCTCGAAACGGCCGTTCTCCTCGCGGTATGCCACGATGTTTTTTGCTATCACCTTGCTGACACCGGAAATGTATTCCAGCAGCGACGCAGATGCCGTGTTCAGATCCACACCGACTTTATTGACGCAATCCTCAACGACACCGCCGAGCGCCTCGCCGAGCTTCTTCTGGTTCATATCGTGCTGATACTGGCCGACGCCGATCGATTTCGGATCAATTTTGACAAGCTCTGCCAGCGGATCCTGCACACGGCGTGCGATGGAAGCGGCGCTTCGCTGTCCGACATCAAAGTTTGGAAATTCCTCGGTTGCCAGCTTGCTTGCGGAGTAAACAGACGCTCCTGCCTCGTTTGTGATCACATACGCAACCTTCTCCGGAATCTCTTTTAAGATCTCGACGATGATCTGCTCGGACTCACGGCTTGCAGTTCCGTTTCCGACAGAAATCAGGGTGACGCCGTATTTGTGGATCAGATCTTTTACGGTCGCTTTTGCTGCTGCAATCTTCTTCTCGTTCGTCGGCGCGGTCGGGTAAACCACGGTGGTATCGAGCACTTTTCCGGTCGCATCGACAACGGCCAGCTTGCATCCCGTACGGAACGCCGGGTCCCATCCAAGGACAACCTGGCCTGCGATCGGCGGCTGCATCAGAAGCTGCTCAAGGTTCTTTCCAAAGACCTTGATCGCACCATCCTCTGCCTTTTCGGTGAGCTGATTTCTGACCTCACGCTCGATGGCCGGAGCGATCAGACGGTTGTAGGCATCCTCGATGGTCGCCTGCAGAACCGGCTTTGTCTGCGGATTCTCTTTGGTGATGATTTTTTTCTCGAGATAACGCAGGATTTCTTCCGTCGGCGCCTCAATTTTGACGTTCAGGAATTTTTCTTTCTCACCGCGGTTCAGTGCCAGCACACGGTGTCCGGCAATTTTCGATACCGGCTCGGAAAACTCATAGTAATTCTCGTAAACGGACTCTGCTTTCTCATCCTTTGCTGTCGAGACGATCAGGCCCTTCGCCTCGGTTCTGCGGCGGATCTCCATACGGTAATCGGCCTCATCGGAAATGCTCTCGGCGATGATGTCGCAGGCACCAGCAATGGCGTCTTTTGCCGTTTTGACTTCCTTTTCTTCTGAAACAAAAGCCTCTGCCTCTTTTTCGAGCGGCTCTTTTGTCATCTGCAGAAGAATGATATTCGCCAGCGGCTCCAGTCCTTTTTCTTTTGCGATCGTCGCACGCGTCCGGCGTTTCGGACGGTACGGGCGGTATAAATCCTCTACGACCACGAGAGTTGCGGCCTCTTCGATGGATTTTTTCAGTTCTGCGGTCAGCTTGCCCTGCTCCTCGATGCTCGCAAGGACAACGGCCTTGCGGTCATTTAAACTGCGCAGGTACATCAGACGATCGTACAGATTTCGCAGTATCTCATCGTTTAAGGAACCTGTTGCTTCTTTTCGATATCGTGAAATAAAAGGGATCGTGTTTCCCTCGTCAATCAGTTTCACTGCAGCTTCTACCTGCCACGGTTTGACGTTCAGCTCAGCTGCCAATACCTGATTCATATCCATAGGTAAATTCCTCCTGTTGTCTCTTCCAAAACACGCTGTTCCTTCTCTGTTTTTCCCGCATAAAAAGCGGGACCCTTGGCGGAACAGCCACTCTATTACCTTATCAATAGGTCTTGTTTTTGTCAACCTTACATGATAAAATCTTTACTATAGCTTTTTTGACAGACTGCGTGTGAAACCGCGCTTTTTTGCAGAAGAAAGGACATTTTATGACACCAGAAAATTACGATCCAAACACCAATGAGTCCGGAGATTCCTATCAGTCCTCCCATCCGTACGGCGTGCCTGAGGGCCAGCGTCCCGGACCGTATCAGCATTACCAGCAGCAGCCTCCCGTACAGCCGCCGCGCAGGACGGGTTCGCAGGCCCTTGCGGCCGCTTCGATGGTCATGGCGATCTGCTCCTTTTTGTTCATGCTCAACATGGGTTCCCTGTTTTTCGGCTCGCTCGGCGTGATCTTCGCCCTTTTAAGCCGCGGCGCAGGACGCATGAGCGGCACGGCAAAAGCCGGTCTGGCGGGCTGTACCATCGGCATAATTGTCGGTATCTGCATGTATGCTTTCCTGCTTTTCAACATGGTCAGCGGCGGCAGCACCAACCTGCTTGAGCGGTATTACAATCAGTACATGCAGGAATACCAGATGACACCGGATAACGGAACAACCACCGACGGAAATACCATCTAGGTACCAGAAAGGATTTTTCATGAACGGACAAAAACAGAAATTTTCAGAACTGAAAAAGCAGGCCCGTGAGGCCATGGCAGGCCGATGCGGCACGCTGGTGGGCGCAACCGCGATCAACCTGTTTCTCACCTTCTCCTGCTCCCTCATCCCGACGCTGATTTTTTCAGGCACAACGCTGTACGATATCATTTTCCTGAATCTGACGCTGTTCCTGTTTTCCCTGCTCCTCAGCCTCTTTCAGGCGGGCTACTTAAAGATCTGCCTCTCAACGCTGCGCGGGGAACCGATTTCCGTCGGTGATATGCTCTACGCTTTCTATCACCACCCGGACCAGTACGTGCTGATGTTCCTTATCATCAACGGCATCAGCTCCGTGATCGCCCTGATTTCCAGCATTCCGGGCTTCCAGTATCTTTCCTCCCCGAGTGCGGAACTGACGCTTGGAACAGCACTTTCCATCGAAGCCGAGCTTTCTTCTCTGATGAACGTTTACGTTTACAAGCTGATCGGCTCTCTCGTTTCCACGCTGGTGCTGGTTCCGTTTTCCCTTTCCACCTTTGTGATGAACGACGCTCCCGGCATCGGCCCGATCCAGGCGATCCGTCAGAGCTTTGCGATGATGAAGAAGAACTTTTTCCGCTACATTCTGCTTCTCTTAAGTTTCTTAGGGCTTGAGATTCTCGCATCCTGTTCCTGTGCCATCGGCTTTCTGTGGGTAATGCCCTATATGCAGATCACGATGGCTGCGTTCTATCAGGAACGGAAAGATGTCCTGTATCCGGCATCGGAACCGGTGGGATATGATACGGATTCCTTTGGATCCGGCACAGATCTTTAAAAATAAATTTTAAGATAACTAAAAAGACGTTTCACACCCCTTGCTTTACGGCTGTGAAACGTCTTTTTAGTTATGTCTATTTCGAGATCTTAAATTCTCGCGCGGATTCTGCTCTGGATTCCGTCGAGTTTCTCTGCTTTTTCTCTGTACTCCTGCTCTGTGATTTCGCCGGTAATAAATGCGAACTCCTCGGACAGACTTGGAACTGCTACGATTTCTGCTTTTCCGAACAGCTCCTCGATCTCACTCTGGCGCTCTGCGGCGTGGCCGGACACGCGGACGAAGAAGCGGCTCTTTACATCATCGATCTGCAGCAGGTCCAGTTTTTCCTCGCTCCAGCTCATCATGATGTTTCTGCCTTTGTTCTTTGCACAGTCTACGACATCGGCTACAACGGCACTTGCGGTCGGAAGCTTTCCTGCTCCGCTTCCGTAGAACATCGCATCACCCAGTACATTTCCGTGGATGAAGATGGCGTTGAAGACACCGTTTACGCTGTACAGCGGGTTTTTCGCGTCAATCATCACCGGGCTTACCATGGCGTAATACTGATTACCCACCTTGCGGCTTGTTGCGAGCAGTTTGATTGCGGTTCCCATCGAGGTCGCATATTTGATATCCTCTGCGGTGATCTTTGTGATTCCCTCGGTGTAAACCTCTTCGTAATTGACTTCTTTTCCATAGGCAAGAGAAGAAAGAATCGCAATTTTACGGCAGGCATCGTAGCCTTCTACGTCTGCTTCCGGGTTGCGCTCTGCGTAGCCAAGGCGCTGTGCCTCTTTTAACACATCGGCAAAATCGGAACCGTCGCTTGCCATTTTGCTTAAGATGTAGTTTGTCGTACCGTTTAAGATACCCGTTACTTCATCGATCTCATCTGCAGTCAGGGAGGAGTTTAACGGACGGATGATCGGGATACCGCCGCCGCAGCTTGCCTCAAACAGATAGTTTGCGCCGTGCTCTTTTGCAATTGCAAGAAGCTCGGTACCGTGTCTTGCCACCAGCTCTTTGTTGGATGTGCAGACGCTCTTTCCAGCCTCCAGCGCACGTTTTGTGAAGGTGTAAGCCGGCTCAACGCCGCCCATGACCTCGACAACAATATCAACCTCCGGATCGTTTGCGATCACTTCGTAATCATGTACCAGCACTTTTTCCACTGGATCTCCCGGGAAATCTCTTAAATCCAGAACGTATTTGATATTAATCTCGTTCTCTGCTCTCTTGTTGATGCTGTCATGGTTCGTGTTGATGACTTCTACCACGCCGGAACCAACGGTGCCATATCCTAATACTGCAATCTGAATCATCTCTTTTGTCCCTCTCTTGCTTTTTCTTTTTCAGGACTCCTGTCCTAAGATTTTAAAATAATGAACTCCCTGTCTGGACTCAATCTCATTGATCATCTCCGAGGCGTCTCCCCGGTCTTCCGCGATATCCACGCTGATTGTCAGTGACGCCACGCCGTTTAACGGAATCGTCTGATGAATGGTCAGAATGTTTCCGTGAAACTCGGCGATAATCTTCAGCACATCGGAAAGCAGTCCCGGCTCATCGTCCATCTGCAGAATAAACGTAATCGTTTTTCCTTTTGCATTGTCATGAAAAGGAAGAATATCATCTTTGTATTTATAGAAAGAGCTTCTGCTGATTCCCGCTTTTTCCGTTGCCTGCTGCACGGTAAGCTCCTGCATATCCATCAACCGTTTGGCCTCGATGACCTTCAAAAGGACCTCGGGAACCGCTTTTTCTTTGATTACATAGTACTTTGTTTTTTCTTCTCTCATGGCAATCCTCTACCTTTATACTCTTTCCAGGAAATACATTTGTTTTCACAGGAAAGATCGTACCATATTCCGACACAATACGCAAGGAATTTTTTCGAATCGGTTTTCAGAAGCCAATGCTTCCGCCGCCGTGACTGTTTCCGCTCGACGAAGTGTGAACGGTGCTTCCGCCGCCACCTCCGCCGCCAGAAACGCCTCCGCCGTGGTTTCCATCATCCTTCTGGATTTTGTGCATCGATACATGACGGTCGATCAGCACATCCCTGCGGTCTCTGATGTTTACGCGTTTCAGATCCGCATAGCTCTTTGCACCACGGTTTTTCTTTCGTCTGTAGCTCTTCCAGATTCCAAAATAAACAAGAATTCCTGTCGCAGCCGCTGCGATAACAGAAATAAGAGCTTCCGTGCTGTTGATTTTGCGGTAATGAATAATGGAACCGTCTTCTGTAATCAGATAGTCCGCATCGGAAACGCCTCGGTCGAAGCATTCCTGCGTCATCGTAATCATTTTTGCAAAGGTTCCCGCATAGTCGCCGTCTTTCGCGTAGCCCTGCGCCGCCTGCAGGATATCATCAATTTCCGCATCGGACATATAATACTGCATAATACCGGACGTCGAAATCACGATCTGGCGCTGTCCCATGTCGATAAGGAAGCAGACACCGTTTGGCTCTTTCGGATACTTTTTGTCATAAAAATCATCTGCAATCGCCTGACAGTCCTCGGAACCGCTGCTGCGCTCGGTCAGGATGACCATATGAATTTCCGTATTGTTCTCGAACTCCGCGCAGGATCTCTCGAGGTCCTGCTCCTCCGCATCGGAAAGAAGCGATGCATTGTCGTAGATATGCTGGGATTCGGCTTTTACGGTATTCACAGAAAAAATCCCGCACAGCAGAAGGGCCGCAAAAATCCCGAGCAGATATTGTCCTGCTTTTTTCATTCTTCTCATGCGAAATACCCTCCTATCAGCATCACAATCAGAACCAGAAGAGCACTCACAGCCGACGTCAGAAGGGCTCTCTTCCGCTCATAGGGAAAATCGCCGTTGATCGTTCCAGTCTGGCCGTTCATCGCGTAGTAATAAACCTTTCCGTCTTTTCCCGGATACGTCAGTGTCCAGACCGGAAACAGTACGTAACGCCAGTCCTCCCGCTTTGGAGAAAGCTTCATTTTCTCCTGCTCGAGGGAGAGATACTCGTTCGCCTCGTTCCGCATTGCGCCGCGCGCCATCGTCTCCAGTTCTTTTTTCAGTTCCGGTGCGATCTGCGCCTGTTCGATATCACGTTTTTCCGCCTGAAATCCGGAAAGATAGCCCATAGAAAACGGCTGCATCTCCTCCAGACGATAGGGCTGCACGCATTCGATCAGATCGCGGTCGGCCTTGTTCAGAGCGTTACGCGACAGACCGTCCACACGGACCTCTCCCTCCCGGCGGACATCGTAGATGCTGGTCTCTGTGTACTCCACATCACCGGTCTGCCAGACTCTCACCTTCCGGCCGCGCGCTATGTAATCCGTCTCAAAGTCTCCGCCGTAAATCCAGTACGGGAAATAGACACCTGTCATCTTCTGTACCTGACTCTTTTCGAAAAAATCCTTCGGAATAAAGTGTTTCTTCCGGGTAAATGACAAAAATTTCTCGATTGCCTGCTCCTTGCTGATTTTGAACGGCAGCACAAAATCCGGCATATATTCTCCCGAAAGCCGGCCGGAAAGCACCACCGGGTTGTGGCAGTAGAAACAGTATGTCGCTGCCGTCGTCGCATCGGTCACAATCTCGGCGCCGCAGTTCGGGCAGGTGTAGACAACTGCTTCGCCCTGCTCTGTTTCCCCTTTTGTTTCCTCCGTACTGCTTTCCTTCTGTGCATCGGATGCTTCCTGTGCACCGGCAGCATCGTCCTCCCCGTTCAGCGCTTCCGCTGCTTTCGGGTTCGCCTTTTCGGCTTCTTCCTGTGTAAACGAGGACAGGCAGTACTCGCATTTATACTTTCCGCTTGCCGGATCGAAGGTCAGATCGCCTCCGCAGTTCGGGCATTTGTATGTAATAACCTCCATATTCTATCCCTCCTTCCCCGGAGCCGCTGTTGTATTGGATGGTTATCTGTTTTCTTTTACTGTCTTGGTTTTCCGCAGTTCGAGCAGAACTTGCCGGTATTCTCCGTTCCGCATGCGCAGACCCATTTTCCTGCCGCTTCCGGTTTCGGGCTGCCACAGTTCGAACAGAATTTACCGCTGTTCTCGGTTCCACACTTGCCGCAGATCCACACCATCGGCTTTGCACTTCCGCAGTTTGAGCAGAAATTGCCGGTGTTCTCCGTTCCGCAGGAGCATTTCCATACGCCTTTTGCAGCTTCCTGCTGTGCCTTGGCTGCCGCCTGCTGCTGCATCTGCTGCTGATTCGAAGCGGACGCCGATGCAAACGAGGAACCGAAGGCATTCATGCCCATCTGAACACCCATAAAGCCGTTCATGGCTCCGTTTGGGTTGGCTGCTGCTTTCTCCATACTGCGTGCCATCGCTCCCTGTACATAGCCCTCACGGATCGATGGATCAGACATCATCGCACCTTCGTTGCGCATCTGGATCAGTTTCTGGGAAGCTTCATCGTAGGAAAGGCTTGCGATTGCCACGGACTGGATCTCCATGCCGCGCATTGCCCGCCAGCTCTCATCCATCGCATCTGCCATGTAGCGGGACAGCTCGGCGCTCTTGGATGCTGCGAACGAAATGCGGATGCCGTCGGCTGCCATCTGATTGATCGAGGACTGCAGGCCCTCTAAAAATTCGTTCATATACTGCTCGTTGATATCCTCGATCTCTACGCGGGATGCGTTTCTCGGCACAGCCTCTGCGTAGAAGCGGAGCGGATCGATGATGCGGATGGAATAGGAACCGTGTGCCCGAAGGAACAGCTCGGCATTGTAGAACTGGTCGAAATAGTTGACCGGATTTCTCGTTCCGAATTTGATTCCCTTGATTTCCTGCAGATTAATATAGAAAACTCTCTGCTCATGCGGGGTCTGGCCGCCGAATTTCAGGCGCTCAAACGTATCTTTTACGGCTGCGTCAAGCGATCCGCTGAACATCGACGGAGACGATGACTGGTCTACGGTAAAGTAGCCCGGCTCTGCGGTGTAATCAATGATCTTTCCGCCGTCCACCAGCATCATAAACTGATTGTCATAGACATGGATCACAGAACCGTTTGAAATCGTCTGGCTTCCCTTTTTATTCTGGCCTTTTCTTACCAGAATTCCCTCTGTAAATACCGTATGTTCCCCCATCTCATACGGTTCCACGGTCTCCAGCCACTGATCGGCGAAACTGCCGTGTACTGCATTGACTGCTGCTCTGATAATACCCATACTTTTACCTCCTGTTTGCCTTTGGCTTCAAAACAGAAAGGAGCATTTCCGTCCTCTGTTGGTGAAAATGCTCCTTATTTTACTTGTCACTGTGCTCTGCCCACAGCCGAATTATGCTTCTTCCTCTTTCGCTCCGGTTCCGAGGGCAATCCACTTCAGATATGCGTTGATAAACAGATCAATTCCGCCGTCCATGACTGCATCGACGTTTCCGGTCTCTGCGTTGGTACGGTGGTCTTTGACCATGGTGTATGGCTGCATAACGTAAGAACGGATCTGGTTGCCCCAGCCGATCTCGGTTACTTCGCCGCGGATGTCGCTCAGCTTATCTGCCTGCTCCTGGAGTTTCAGCATATACAATTTTGCTTTCAGCATCTGCATTGCCTTGTCCTTGTTCTGGAACTGGGAACGCTCATTCTGGCACGTAACCACGATGCCGGTCGGCATATGCGTGATTCGGATCGCCGATGACGTCTTGTTGATGTGCTGTCCGCCGGCACCGCTGGAACGGTACGTATCGATACGGATATCCTCATCACGAACCTCAACATCGATCTCTTTGTCGATATCCGGCATAACATCGCACGATACGAACGATGTCTGGCGTTTTCCTGCCGCGTTGAACGGAGAAATACGGACGAGACGGTGAACGCCTTTTTCGGATTTCAGATAACCGTAAGCGTTTTCGCCGTTGACCTGGAATGTCACGGACTTCACACCGGCCTCATCACCGTCCAGAAAGTCGAGTTCCTCGATCGTAAAGCCTTTGCGTTCTGCCCATCTGGTGTACATACGGTACAGCATGCCGCACCAGTCGCACGCCTCGGTTCCGCCTGCACCTGCGTTCAGTTTGATGATCGCATTGTCCTTGTCAAATTCGCCGGACAGCAGGGTTTTGATGCGGATGGCATCGAAGGATGCCTTGAACTCTTCCATCATTTCCGCGATTTCCGGAACAACGGAATCGTCATCCTCCTCCTGTCCCATCTCGATCAGAGTTTCCATATCTTCTTTGGCGGATACCAGTTTCTGATACGTATCTCTGTCCTCTTTCATGCTGCTCAGCTGTTTCATCTGCTCCTGCGCTTCTTCGGGGTTGTCCCAGAAATTGGGTTCCTCCATTTTACGCTCTAATTCTTCGATCCTCTGCTCTTTGTTAGCGAGGTCAAAGTGAATCCCTCACTTCCACTAATGGTTTATCGTATGTGCCAAGTTCCATTTTGAACTGGTCTAATTCAACTACCACAAGCTTCACCTGCTTTCTGTTTTATATTTTGTATGACACGCAGCTTCTGGTAGGGAAGCTGCGTGCTTTGTCAAACGGATCGTGCTCATCCGTCTCACTGCTGTTCTGCTTTTATCAAACCGGTTTTCTTCCGCAGCACTGTTTGTACTTCTTGCCGCTTCCGCACGGGCATGGATCGTTTGGATAGATCTTACGCTCTGCGCGCTGTACCGGTTTTCTCGGGCCGGACTCGTCTTTGTTGGTTCCGGTCACTTTGGCTACCTGCTCACGTTCTACTTTCTGCTCAACACGTACATGGAACAGGAGACGGACGGTATCCTGCTGGATGGACTCGAGCATTTCGTTAAACATGTCGTAAGCTGCCATCTTGTACTCAACCTTCGGGTCTCTCTGGCCGTATGCCTGCAGGCCGATACCCTCGCGGAGCTGATCCATATCATCGATATGATCCATCCACTTCTGGTCGATAACCTTCAGAAGAACGACACGCTCAAGCTCACGAATCTGCTCCTCCTCCGGGAATTCTGCTTCTTTCTCCTCGTAGAGTTTAACAGCTTCCTCTTTTAACTGCTGTTTCAGCTCGTTTTTGGAAATCTTCTCTACGCGCTCTTTTGTCACTGCCTTCACCGGCATGATGGAGAGCAGCATCTCATTTAATTCTGTCAGATCCCACTCGGACTGCTCGGTGTTCTCGCCGATGCAGAGATCTACGGTATTGTCGATGGTGTCGGCAATCATCTTGAAGATGGTGTCTCTCATGCTCTCGCCGTCCAGAACGCGGCGTCTCTCTTTGTAGATGATCTCACGCTGCTCGTTGTTGACCTGGTCATAGTCGAGCAGGTTTTTACGGATTCCGTAGTTGTTGCCCTCGATCTTCTTCTGCGCTTTTTCGATGGCGGAAGAAAGCATCTTGTGCTCGATCTGCTCATTTTCCGGTACGCCGAGGGATTTGAAAATGCCCATCAGTTTTTCGGAACCGAAGAGTCTCATCAGATCGTCTTCCAGGGAAATGTAGAAACGGGACTCACCCGGGTCTCCCTGACGGCCGGAACGACCGCGGAGCTGATTGTCGATACGGCGGGACTCATGACGCTCGGTGCCGATGATCTTTAAGCCGCCGGCAGCTTTTGCCACATCATCCAGCTTGATATCGGTACCACGGCCGGCCATGTTGGTCGCGATGGTAACGGCTCCTGCCTCACCGGCATGGGCTACGATTTCTGCCTCAAGCTCATGGAACTTCGCATTTAAGACCTGATGCGGAATTCCCTCGCGGCGCAGCATTTTGCTGATCAGCTCGGAAGTCTCAATGGTGATGGTACCAACCAGAACCGGCTGGTTCACGGCATGTGCCTCTTTGACTTCCTCTACGACTGCGTGGAATTTCTCTTTTTTCGTCATGTATACGGCATCGTCCATATCCACACGGATGACCGGGCGGTTGGTCGGGATCTCGATAACGTCCATGCCGTAGATGTCACGGAACTCCTGCTCCTCGGTGAGGGCAGTACCGGTCATGCCGGCTTTTTTCTCGTATTTGTTAAAGAAGTTCTGGAACGTGATGGTTGCCAGAGTCTTGCTCTCTCTTCTTACTTTAACGTGCTCTTTTGCCTCGATTGCCTGATGCAGACCATCGGAATAACGGCGGCCCGGCATGATACGGCCGGTGAACTCATCGACGATCAGAACCTCGTCGTCTTTGACTACGTAGTCCTTGTCGCGGTGCATCAGATAATTGGCACGCAACGCCAGGATCACGTTGTGCTGGATCTCCAGGTTCTCCGGATCGGAGAGATTCTCGATATGGAAGAAGTTCTCGACTTTCTTCACACCGTCATCGGTCAGGGTAACGAATTTGTCCTTCTCGTTGACGATGAAGTCTCCGGTCTCCTCGATCTCCTCGCCCATGATCGCGGTCATCTTGGTCATCTCGCCGCTTGCCTCGCCGCGCTGCATCTGGTGTGCCAGAATATCTGCGGTCTCGTACAGCTTGGTGGATTTGCTGCTCTGTCCGGAAATAATCAGAGGTGTTCTTGCCTCGTCGATCAGGACGGAGTCGACCTCGTCGATGATACAGTAAGCAAGCTCTCTCTGTACGAGCTGCTCCTTGTAGATCACCATGTTGTCACGCAGGTAATCGAAACCAAGTTCGTTGTTGGTGATGTAGGTGATGTCGCATGCATACTGCTGGCGGCGCTCATCGTTCTTCATATCGTTCAGAACGACACCGACGGTCAAACCGAGGAATCTGTGGACTTTGCCCATCCACTCAGCATCTCGGTTTGCCAGGTAATCGTTGACGGTAACAATGTGGACACCGCGTCCGGTCAGTGCATTCAGGTAAGCCGGAAGGGTGGAAACGAGGGTTTTTCCTTCACCGGTTTTCATCTCAGCGATACGGCCCTGATGGAGGATAATACCACCGATCAGCTGTACGCGGTGGTGTTCCATACCGAGGGAACGTTTTGCTGCCTCGCGGACGGTTGCGAATGCTTCCGGGAGAATGGAATCCAGGGATTCGCCTCCGTTGTAGCGGTCTTTATATTCCTTTGTCTTGGCACGCAGCTCTTCATCGGTCAGCGCCTGCATGGTCGGGCGGAGAGCTTCGATTTTGTCTACAATTGGATAGATTCGTTTCAGCTCGCGCTCACTGTGCGTACCAAAAAGTTTTTCTGTGAATTTCATAGAATGTTTGCTCCTGCTTTCTCTATTAATTGCCATATTAACATATGGTACTATTCTACCACTTCTGGCACAAGATAACAATGAATTTTTCGTAAACATTTGGTGCCGTTCCCCGGTTTTCCGCTGTTTTTACGGCTTTTCCCGGACTTTCCGGCCCTTTCCGCGAAAAAGTCACCCTGTTTCACAGCTTTTCTAAGCTGGAAACAGGGTGACTGTTCATTCTTTATTTACTTTTCAGCACTCCGGCTCGATCAGACCGTAGGTGTTGTTCTTTCTCTTGTAAACGACGTTTACTTCGTCGGTCTCTGCATTGCGGAATACGAAGAAGGTGTGTCCAAGAAGTTCCATCTGTACGCAGGCATCTTCCGGATACATTGGTTTCATGCCGAATTTTTTCGTACGGATGATCTGGATGTCTTCGTCCTCCAGATAGTCATGCTCCAGATATTCTTTCTGGAAGTTTCCTGCTTCCTGCTGTTTGTCGGCAATTTTGTTTTTGTATTTGCGAAGCTGGCGTTCGATGACTTCCTCTACCAGATCGATGGATACGTACATATCGTTGCTTACCTGCTCGGAACGGATGATATTTCCTTTTACCGGAATGGTAACCTCAATTTTCTGTCTTTCTTTCTCTACGCTTAAGGTTACAATGACATTTGTGTCAGGCGTAAAATATTTCTCCAGTTTGCCAAGTTTTTCGTTGACCGCGGCTTTTAATCCCTCTGTCACGTCAATATTTTTTCCGCTGATGGTAATTTTCATTATGCCCAACCCCTTTGCTCTCAAATTTTACAGGTTCTTCACTTCCCCTGTAAGTAACTCTAATTATAGCAATAGTTGTCTCTATTTGCAATAGTATTTAGAAAATTCATGAATATTTTAGAGTTTTTTCTGTTACAGTTCACTTGTATCTTATTTTTGACAGATTTCATGCTCGCATGAAAATCTGTCAAGAATAAGATACAAAGGGAGCGCCTGGTTATGAGCAAAAAGGAGCTGCGCAGCAGCGGAGAGCGCTGAAAGCGCGGTTTTGCGAATGGCGCGGGTGAACGTCCGTTTCCGCTTACCGGCGGCATACTGCCAGCACGTCTTCAAACTTCATTTTGCCGCCGAACAGATCCAGTGCACTGCCAATTGTCACATCGACGTGGTTGTTTCCCAGTTTTTTGAGCAGCTCCAGGTCTTCAAAACTTCCCACGCCGCCGGCGTACGTCACCGGAAAATCTTTCATCTTCGCAAGCAGTTCCACCAGCTCCGTCTCAATGCCGGAAGCCTTTCCCTCGACATCCACGGCATGGATCAGGAACTCATCACAGTATTCTGACAGGTGATGCAGCAGTTCCTCTGTCACTTCTTCGTCCGTGAACTTCTGCCAGCGGTCCGTCACGATATAGTATTTTCCGTCCCGCTTCCGGCAGCTTAAATCCAGTGTCAGCCGCTGCTTTCCTACCGTCGTCACCAGCTTGTCCAGATTTTCATAGAACACATGGCCGTCGCGGAACACATACGAAGTCACAATCACATGGCTTGCCCCCGCTGTCAGAAACTCGCACGCATTCTCCGCATCAATGCCGCCTCCCACCTGCAGGCCGCCCGGGTACGTCGAGAGTGCCAGCAATGCCTGGCGCTTCGTTTCCTCGTAAAACTCGGTACCTTCCTTGTTCAGCAGAATCACATGGCCGCCCGTAATGCCCTGCTCTTCGTACAGCTGCGCATAGTACGACGCATCCTGCTCCGAGACAAAATTCTCGCTCGCCTGATTTCCCTGATCTTTCAGCGATCCCCCGACAATCTGTTTTACTTTTCCGTTATGAATATCAATACATGGTCGAAATCTCATTTTCCCCGTTTCCTTTCTTTTCTCTCCCCTTAAGTTTTCCACATTATATCAAAATCCGACCATTCTGTGTATAAATTCACCAAATTTTCATGGTTCTTTCATAGAAAAGAAAGAAGAACCTGCTTTTTCCACAGATTCTTCTTTCTTTTCCGGCTTGCCACCGTTCTTTATTTATCGATGTCCTCAAAGGCCTCTTTCACTTTATCCATAAAGCCTTTTTTCTTCTTCGGCTGCTCTGCAGTTTCGCCGTCGGCTGCTTTTTCTTCTGCTGCCGGGCGGTTTCCGCAGGCTTCGTCGAAGGCGCGGAGGGCCTCTTTTGCTTTCTCATTCAGTTTCGTCGGAGTCTGGACTACGAGTGTTACGTAGTGATCACCGCGCACATTGCTGTTGCGAAGGGACGGAACACCTTTTCCCTTCAGACGGATCTTCGTATCGGTCTGGGTTCCCGGTTTTACAGTGTAGAGAACGTCCCCGTCAACGGTGCTGATCTTCACATCACCGCCGAGTGCTGCCTGGGCAAACGTAATCGGTGCAGTGGAGAAAATGTTCATATCCTGTCTCTGGAAGATCGGATGACGGGTTACCTGAACCTCGACAAGCAGATCTCCTCTCGGTCCGCCGTTTACACCCGGCTCACCTTTTTCACGGATCCGGATGCTCTGTCCATCGTCGATTCCAGCCGGAATGTTGACCTGAATGCGTTTTCTGCTGGATGTATAGCCCGTGCCGTGGCATGCGGTACATTTATCGCGAATGATCTTTCCGGTTCCGTTACAATCCGGACAGGTCGTCACGTTTCTCACAGAACCGAACATGGTCTGCTGTGTGTACGTAATCTGACCAGTTCCGTTACATTTGGAGCATGTCTCCGGTGAAGTTCCTGGTTTTGCGCCGGTTCCGTGGCACGTTGTACAGGTATCCTTCAGGTTGATCTCGAGCTCTTTCTGGCATCCGAAAACAGCTTCCTCAAACGTAATGTGGACAACAGCGCGGAGGTTTGCTCCCTTCATAGGTCCATTGTTTGCTCTTCTTCTGCTTCCGCCGCCACCGAACAGGTCGCCGAAAATATCGCCGAAGATATCACCCATATCTCCGCCGCCAAAGTCGAAGCCGCCGAATCCGCCGGCTCCTGCGCCGCCACCGCCGTTTTCAAATGCAGCGTGGCCAAACTGATCGTACTGACGCCGTTTGTCCGGATCACTCAGCACGCCATAGGCTTCTGTCGCCTCTTTAAATTTTGCCTCGGCCTCTTTGTCGCCCGGGTTCATATCCGGATGGTATTTCTTGGCCAGTTTACGGTATGCTTTTTTTAATGTTGCATCGTCCGCTCCGCGGTCTACGCCGAGGACCTCGTAATAATCTCTTTTTTCTGCCATTTATGTTCACCTTTTCATTTCTGTTCCACAAATTTCATCTTTGCAGAAATGTTTTTCCGCACGCTCCAGTATAGCACTTTTCCGAAAGCAATACCAGCATAAATACAGGGGGCGGAATGTATTTTCCGTCCCCTGCAAACATTCGCCTCACAGGGCTTTTTGCGTTTATTTACTTATTGTTTCAACTCACAGTCGGTATTTTCACGGAGTGTGACATGCCGAAAATTAAACCTCTTTGTAGTCAGCGTCTACGACATCGTCGTCATGGCCGCCTGCTGCTCCTGCATTTCCCATATCCGGGCCTGCACCTGCTGTTCCGGCACCAGCGCCTGCTGCTCCGCCCTGCTGCTCATACAGTTTTGCAAACAGTTTCTGAGCGCTTGTCATCAGTTTTTCCTGAGCTGCTTTCAGATCAGCTACCTGTGCATCGGTCATTTCTTCCGGATTGCATTTTGCAATGAGATCTTTCAGTGCGTTCAGGTCAGCTTCTACTGCTGTTTTGTCGTTTGCATCAAGCTTGTCGCCGACTTCCTCGATTGCTTTCTCGGTCTGGAATACCATGGAGTCTGCATCGTTTCTTGCGTCGATTGCTTCTTTTCGTTTCTTATCCTGAGCCTCGAACTCAGCAGCTTCTTTGACTGCTTTGTCGATCTCGCTGTCGGACATGTTAGAGCCTGCGGTGATGGTGATGTGCTGCTCTTTTCCTGTTCCCAGGTCTTTTGCAGATACATTTACGATACCGTTGGCATCGATATCAAAGGTAACCTCGATCTGCGGAACGCCTCTTCTTGCTGGCGGAATTCCATCCAGACGGAACTGGCCGAGGGATTTGTTGTCTTTCGCGAACTGACGCTCACCCTGTACTACGTTGATATCTACTGCTGTCTGGTTATCAGCTGCGGTGGAGAAGATCTGGCTTTTCTTGGTCGGGATTGTGGTGTTACGCTCGATCAGACGAGTTGCAATACCTCCCATCGTCTCGATGGACAGAGACAGCGGAGTTACATCCAGAAGAAGGATGTCGCCTGCGCCGGCATCTCCTGCAAGTTTACCGCCCTGTACGGAAGCACCAAGTGCTACGCACTCATCCGGGTTCAGGCTCTTGCTCGGCTCGTGTCCGGTCAGCTGTCTTACTTTATCCTGTACAGCCGGGATACGGGTAGATCCGCCTACCAGAAGGACTTTGGAAAGCTCGGATGCCTGAAGGCCTGCATCAGAAAGTGCTCTCTGTACCGGCTCTGCGGTTTTCTCTACCAGGTCGTGGGTCAGCTCATCGAATTTAGCCTTTGTCAGGTTCATATCGAGATGTTTCGGGCCATCTGCGGTTGCAGTGATGAACGGCAGGTTGATGTTGGTTGTAGTTGCGCTGGAAAGCTCTTTCTTTGCTTTCTCTGCTGCTTCTCTGATTCTCTGCAGAGCCATTTTATCATTGGAAAGATCTACGCCTTCCTGTTTCTTGAACTCAGCAAGGATATAATCTGTTACTTTCTGGTCGAAGTCATCACCGCCCAGACGGTTGTTTCCTGCTGTGGAAAGAACTTCGATAACGCCGTCACCGATCTCGATGATGGAAACATCGAAAGTACCGCCTCCAAGGTCGTATACCATGATCTTCTGCTCTTTCTCGTTATCCAGTCCGTATGCCAGAGCTGCTGCGGTAGGCTCGTTGATGATACGTTTTACATCAAGACCTGCGATTTTACCGGCATCTTTGGTAGCCTGACGCTGTGCGTCGTTGAAGTAAGCCGGAACGGTGATAACTGCTTCTGTTACTTTCTCACCAAGGTAGTTCTCTGCATCACCTTTCAGTTTCTGAAGGATCATAGCGGAGATCTCCTGTGGAGAGTATTTCTTTCCTTCGATGTCTACTTTATAATCAGTACCCATCTCACGTTTGATGGAACGGATGGTTCTGTCTGCGTTTGTTACAGCCTGACGTTTTGCCGGCTCGCCGACCAGACGGTCACCTGTTTTTGTGAATGCTACGATAGATGGAGTTGTTCTTTCACCCTCTGCGTTTGCGATAACGGTTGGTTTTCCACCTTCCATAACGGCTACACAGCTGTTTGTTGTTCCTAAGTCAATACCAATAATTTTGCCCATTGTTGTTTCCTCCTCAATGAATTATGCTAAAAAATGGTTTAATTTCTATTTATTTATCTTCAAGCTTAATTAGCCACCTTGACCATACTGTGACGGACTACGGAGCCTTTGTACATGTAGCCCTTCAGGAACTCTTCTACGACGATGTTCTCGCCGGCTTCCTCATCCTCCACATGCATCACTGCGTTGTGCAGGTTCGGATCGAATTCCTTTCCAACGGCCTCGATCACGGTTACACCGAGTTCATCGAGTGCTGTGGTAAACTGTTTGTATACTTTATTCATGCCGTCTGCGAACGGATCTTCCTCCGGGTTTTCCACCGTTGCAAGTCCGCGCTCGAAGCTGTCAACAACCGGAAGAATCTTCTCGATGATGTCTTTTGCTCCAATGGCATACATATTTGCTTTTTCTTTTTCGGTGCGTTTGCGGAAGTTATCGAACTCTGCCATCTGACGGGTCAGGCGGTCAGTCAGCTCTTCGATTTTCTCATCTTTTTTATCTTTTTTCTTTTTGAAGAACTTTCGTTCTTTGCCATCCTCAGCAGTTTCTTCTGCAGCTTCCGCTTCTTTTGCCTCTGCTGCTTTCTTTGCTTCTTCCTGCTCCGCAGCCGGTTCGGTTTCCGGCAGATCGGTCTCTGCTCCGGTTTCTTTTTCCATCTCGCGTGTAGGTTCTTCCATGGTTTCCTCTTTCTTTCTATTTTCTTCGCTCACTGATCATTCCACCTTTCTACTCACCTGTGTCCGGCTTTTTGAAGACGGCGTCCAGTTGAACTTTTAATGTTTTCAGGTTATCTACCACATTTTCGTAATCCATCCGCTTTGGTCCCACGATACCGATTGTTCCGCGCATACCGTTTCCCATATCGTATGTGGTGGTGACCACGCTGCAGTCCCGTAAGGGTTCCATCGAAGATTCATTTCCGATGTATACCTGAATACCGGTATTTTCCTCTCCGTCCTGCTCCTCGGCAGCTCCTTTGATCATATCGACCAGTTTCTGCCGTTCCTCGAATGTGGAGATCAGCTGGCTGGCTTTGCTGCTGTCGGAAAGCTCAGGGTACTTGAAAATGTTGGTTGCGCCGCTGGTGTACACCGGCACATCTTCTTCGCTGACTGCGATGGCTTCCGCTACGGTATCGACCACTTTGCTGATGATGCCGGAGTGGATGCCTGCCTGCTCTTTCATCTTCTTGATCATGCCAAGATTGATTTCTTCAATGGTCAGGCCATTGAGCTGTGTGTTCAGAAGCAGGTTCAGCTTTAATATCTGTTCATCGTTGATGGTCTCGTCTAGGTCGATCATCTGGTTTTTCACCAGGTTGCCTTCTACGACGATGACGGCCAGGAGCTGCTCTTCATTGACTTTTGAGAGCTGGATGAATTTCACTTTATTTCTGTGATATTCCGGTCCTGTAATCAACGTTGCATAGTTGGTAGATGAAGCGAGGACTTTGACAACCTGCTGCAGAACTTTTTCCATTCGGTCTGTTTTTTCAATGACCATGTTTTTGATGTCTGCAACTTCCTGTTCTTTTTCCCGCATCAGCTCATCTACATAGAGGCGGTAGCCTTTATCGGAAGGAATGCGTCCTGCGGAAGTGTGGGGCTGTAAGATGTAACCCATCTCTTCCAGATCGGACATTTCATTCCGGATTGTGGCGGAGCTTAAATTCAAATCCGTGTATTTGGAAATCGTTCTTGAGCCGACCGGCTCGCCCGTTTCCAGATACGTCTGGATGATCGCTTTTAATATTTTTCTTTTTCTTTCATCCAATTCTGTATCCACTAAGATAAGCTCCTTCCTGTTGTATAGTCCTGTTAGCACTCGTTTCAGTGGAGTGCTAACATCTATGCTCTTAAGATAGCACTCTGCCTTTTGTTTGTCAACACCTTTTCCCGGTTTTTCTATGAAGAAATTGTGAAAAAAGTATAAACCGTTTTCTTTCTGAAAAGGAATCTGACTTTTCTTTTTTATTGCATTCTACTGTTTCAAAGGCGCTATAGCCGTATGGTAGGATTCTGCCATTTTAATACGACCATTTAGTAGCATTTTCTCAGAGGTGATGAATCATGAAATATCAGAGACTGGAGGATCTGCGCACGGACCACGATCTGACGATCCGCCAGGTTGCCGACTATCTCGGCTGCAACCGCGATGTGTATACCCGATATGAAAAAGGCGTCCGGCAACTGCCGATCTCCATTGCCATCCGTCTGGCGGAGCTGTATCAGGTCAGTCTGGATTATCTGGTCGGCATCAGCGATGAGAAGCGGCCGTATGGATCCTGACTTTCCGGTGTCTCCGCCGCAGCAAAAGCAGGAGGACAGTTTTTCTTTTCCCTGTCCTCCCTGTTTTGCTTTTTCGTTTACAGATTCTGCAGATATTCCATCATCCGCGTTTCGCTGAGTTTCCATCCGTCCGGCTCCCCGCAGAGATACAGCGTAAAATGCCCGCACGGGACTCCGTTTTCCAGGTGGATGCCGGTATACAGTTCTACAATGAGGAGTTCTTCTGCTTTTTCTTCATATATATTAGTGATCTGATAGATGCGCTCTCCCTTTTCGTCCACCGGCCATTCTTTCTTCAGCACATCCCTCAGACGGCTCTCCTGCCCCTGCGCTTCGCATTCTTCCTCCCGGCTGATCATTTTTTCAAACGCTTCCGGCGTCTCCATCCGTTCCACTATATTCTGGACAAAATCTTCTATTTCTATTCTTTCTGCTTTTCCCATTCGTTCCCCCATTTCTGCCGTACATATTTTTCTGTTTTCTGCACAGGCTGTCTTCACCCGCCGTTTCTCTCTCCCGCCCCATTCTCCAATTTGCGACCATATGATCTGATTTAACTTTGTCCATCCAACCGTTTGGTAGTATGGGTTTGAATCTGAAAGGATGGTACAACGTATGAAATACCAGAGAATTGAAGATATGCGGATCGATCAGGATCTCACCATCAAAGAGATTTCTGCCCTGCTCGAATGCAACCGCGACGTCTATTCCCGCTACGAAAAAGGAATCCGCGACATCCCGATCGACTATGTGATCCGGCTTGCACGGTTCTATGACTGCTCGGTCGACTATCTGCTGAGTGTCTCCAGTAAAAAGAGAAAATTCGGCGATTAATTTTTTTATTGTTGTCTTTTTTATTTTTGTGTTTTTCGTTTTGATACGACCGTTTGGTCGTATTTTATATTATAATGGTATTCTTATTTTGCGTCAATTCTGAACAAGAAGGAATCAAAATCGGACGCAAAAAAGCGTGCCGGAAAGTTTTCTGTCGCTTTTCCGGCACGCTTTTTTTCATGCTCTTTTCTTCTTTTTTATTCTTCCATGTCATCCAGGCTCTTCTTCAGTGTGATCATTTTGTCACGCAGCTCGGCGGCCATTTCGAAGTTGAGTTCGGCGGCAGCGGCTTTCATCTGTTTCTGTACCTGGCCGATCAGTTTTTCCAGTTCTTCGCGGCTCATGGACTCCGGGTCTTTTTCCATCTTTTCTTCTGTCTTTGCCACTTCTTTCGAAATGCTGATGAGATCGCGGACGGCTTTTTTGATGGTGGTCGGAGTGATGCCGTGTTCTTTGTTGTAGGCTTCCTGCAGGGCACGGCGGCGCTTCGTCTCGTCGATCGCGAGTCGCATGGAATCGGTCATCACATCGGCGTACATGATAACATGGCCCTCGCTGTTTCGCGCGGCACGGCCGATGGTCTGGATCAGGGAGGTTTCGGAACGCAGGAAACCTTCTTTATCGGCATCCAGGATCGCCACGAGTGTGATTTCCGGGATGTCGAGACCCTCACGCAGAAGGTTGATGCCGACGAGCACATCGAAGACATCGAGACGCATATCACGGATGATCTCGGTCCGTTCCAGGGTGTCGATATCGGAGTGCAGGTAGCGCACGCGGATGCCGGCCTCTTTCATATAGTCGGTCAGATCCTCTGCCATACGCTTCGTCAGCGTCGTCACGAGAACTTTGTTGTGTTTTTCAGTTTCTTTCTTTACTTCCGAAATCAGATCGTCGATCTGTCCCTCCACCGGGCGCACCTCGACATCCGGGTCGAGAAGGCCGGTCGGGCGGATGATCTGTTCAGCGCGCAGCAGCTCGTGGTCTGCCTCGTAGTCGCCCGGCGTGGCAGATACGAAGAGGATCTGATCAATCCGGTCCTCGAACTCGCCGAAGTTCAACGGGCGGTTGTCTTTTGCGGACGGCAGACGGAATCCATAGTCCACCAGCGTCGATTTCCGCGACTGGTCGCCGGCATACATGCTGCGGATCTGCGGAACAGTCTTATGCGACTCATCCACGATGATGAGGAAATCATCTCCGAAATAGTCCATCAGTGTGTAGGGCGGCTCGCCTGGCTTTAATCCGGAGAGGTAACGCGAATAGTTTTCGATGCCGGAACAGATGCCGGTTTCTTTGAGCATCTCAATATCGAAATTGGTCCGCTCCTCGATGCGCTGGGCCTCGATCAGTTTTCCCTCGTGCTTGAAGAACTTCACCTGCTCTTCCATATCCTTTTCAATCTCGCCTGTTGCTTTCAGGATCGTGTCCATCGGCACAACGTAGTGGGAGGCAGGAAAGATTGCGATGTGGTTCAGTTCACATAAGATTTCACCCGTCAGCGTATCGATCTGCACCAGACGGTCAATCTCATCCCCGAAGAACTCGACGCGCACCGCCTTGTCCGTCTCCTCCGCCGGAAAAATCTCCAATACATCACCGCGCACGCGGAACGTACCGCGGTGGAAATCCATATCATTCCGGTCATACTGAATATCAATCAACTGCCGGATCACATCGTCCCGGTCCTTTTCCATTCCCGGGCGGAGCGAAATAATCATCTCCATGTAGTCCTTCGGGCTTCCGATTCCATAGATACACGAAACACTGGAAACCACAATGACATCGTTCCGCTCACTCAGTGCAGAAGTCGCGGAAAGCCGCAGCTTATCAATCTCATCGTTCCGCGCAGAGTCCTTCGCAATATACGTATCCGAAGACGGCACGTAAGCCTCCGGCTGGTAGTAGTCGTAGTAGGAGACAAAATATTCCACTGCGTTATCGGGGAACATCTCCTTGAACTCTCCGTATAACTGAGCCGCTAACGTCTTATTATGAGCGATGACAAGTGTCGGCTTCTGTAATTGCTGAATCACATTTGCCATCGTAAAAGTCTTTCCAGAACCCGTAACCCCTAGTAAAGTCTGGCATTGATTGCCTTCCTTGAACCCTTTCACAAGCTCTGCTATCGCCTGTGGCTGGTCTCCGGTTGGCTCGTATGGGGCTTTTAATTTGAACTCATTCATGGTAAATTCCTCCATTTGTGACTTTTACTATGACCACTATCAGCCAAAAATTCGTATCCGGATTCGTAACGAAAAGCTCATTTTTATGGTGAATAGATGTCTTTTTCACCTCGTTACGAATAAAAGTCACAAAACTGATTTTTGCGGATAAAACAGCACTCGGAAATACCTGACGATACCAGGCTCCGGTTCTGTCATATTTTTACTGTTTGTTCTTGTAACAGTCCCTATTATATCAGACATTTTTTTGAAAGTATATAGATGAAGGTAAGAAAAAGTACAAATGTTCGATTTTTATTTGTACTTTTCTCTCTTACTACTATTCTATTTTTTATCATGCTGCGTTGAAATATTCCTCCAGGATTAAGTCTATTTCAATCACTTCTGAATAATCATAATACTGATCTTTCCGCTCTTTTGGAATAACTTCTTCAATAAATGGTTCCAATACATCCAGACAGTCTTCTATGATTTCCTGCGTATCTCCATAGATATCTACTGATATGATTTCCTTGGCATGTCCCAATAAATGCGAAATACCTTTTGAATTAAAGCTATTCTTCAGCAAAATAGTTGCATAGGTATTTCTCAACTGGTGAAAATGAATATCAGGCAAATCCAAGGATTTCAACAAGTCTTTATAGTATTTCTGATGAAAACCTTTACTCCTTCCCCTCCAATTTCTGCAATGTTGCATAAGATAGCAGATCAATGGCTGACTCAAACAGATGCACCGTATCATTGGGTTTTTCTGTAAAAATGGAAAAAGAGTAATTCTTATCGCTTCCATTTGCTTCTCCGATAAAACTGGTTCCGATTCCCCTAATAGCTGCATATTTCGGATTTCCTTTCTCATCCATCCCTACAAACACCGTATTATGATGAAATTCACTTTCATAAACTCTTCCAGACTCTAAGCAAAACTGAATGATTTCATTATCAATCCCACGTTCAGAAAGATACGCAATCACTTTCTGATTATCTTGATTTTTCCTTGGCAACAGTAACTGTTTCTCCATCGGAACATTCTCAGATACAAAAAGAGGCGGCTGAATATTTGCCCGTTCTGCAAGCAATTCAACCGCCTCTAAAAAACTGTATCCTCTTACTTTGATCAGATAATCCAGTGCTGATCTGCCACCGGTTCTCTGACTCCACCACATCCATTTCCCATTTGATATTTTCAAACTATCGTGTGTTCTGGTAGTGTAGGTGTTGCCAGAAAAGTGAACTAATTCGTATGGTTCATAATTTTTCAAGTACGTAAGCAAATCCATCCGCTTGACCTCCCGCACGACCGATGGTGGTATATATGGCATAATTTTCATCTCCTTTCTTGCCTTAGATTGATATTATTGGGGATAATATCCGGGCATGAAAATAGCCAGGTGATTCCTTGAGTTGGAACCATCTGGCTATGTAAATTTACTTTTACTTTTTTACTATCTCCTCAATCAAAACATCTATTCTATGCCTTGACATATTATCACAATCTTCTTTTATTTTTTCACAATACTGCAAGAATTTTTCAGCATCTGAATGATACAAAACATACATAATATTATAACACGTATGATATCTATCCTCATCCACATTGTCTACTGGAAAAGAAATTTTATTATACAAATTGTCTATCTCTGATATGATAATATCATGATAATAACTACTATCAAAATTATTTCTAAGTTTATATGAATACTCATAAGCCTTTTTCCCATGAGTTGTTTTTTTCAAATATCCCACATATGTCTCTATTAAAAATTTCATCATTTCTTTATTTTCTTCTTGATATATTCTTTTTGTCTTTTCCGATGACATGTGAAACAAATCATATGAATACGATAGCATTTCCTCTTTCCCATCTAAAACAGTTTTTTCCAGCATTTCTTCTAAAATATTTCTATATTCTGATAAAACACTTTCATTATTTTCCTCTAAAACATCACTCCAAACAACATACGCATCTGCAAATTCATTTAATTCTGCTAAACTCTTTGCTTCAAGCATTTTCTCTCTTAAAATAGGTAATACACTCCTTATTTCCTCATCTGACTTATAATAGTTAGGCTTATCTCCTGAATTAAGAAATAACTTGTATTCAGCCTCCAATTGTTCTTCATTTAGTACCCCTTCCTCATAATATTTCAGTATCATTTCTACCAAATTTGTACTACACTTTATTCCATAAAGATATCTGCCAATTCTATGCTGAAGCATATTTCCAATCGTATTTGTCAT
Organism: Blautia sp. AM47-4; assembly: GCF_003479865.1. Lineage (NCBI taxonomy): Bacteria > Bacillati > Bacillota > Clostridia > Lachnospirales > Lachnospiraceae > Blautia > Blautia sp. AM47-4. The sequence goes on along the minus strand of NZ_QUHY01000001.1, from coordinate 187,062 downwards.
TTTTTCTACAGAATCAGTATTAGTATTATCAGAATCAATTTCTTTATAGTACAAGTTTTCTATACTCTCCACAACAACAGCAAAGCATATTAACCTTAATTCTTCTTTAAATTGCTCACTCATGTCACTATTACAAAACAATTTTACATCTTCAAAAAAACGTTGCGCCTTTTCGAGCGTCCGTAAATTTTTGACTTTATGGATTTCCAAGAATTTTTCAACAAAGTCTGCATGGATATTCATTTTACTCCATGTCACTTTCTCTGCACGTTCTGTAATATGATATATTCTTTCAATGACCTTTTCATTATACTTTTCAAATACAACTTTTTTGTCCGATTGTATTTCATCTGTATTCGCAATCACAATAACTTTTACATAATTACATTGCTTGAGTTCTTCTATAATTCCAAATATATCTTCCAAATTTATGTCATCACTCATTCTTTCCAAGTCATCTATTACAATAATATGAACAGAAGTAAACTCTTTTGACAATAATAAAAACAATTCTCTTTCATTGGCAATGCTTTGTACTACTTCCTTTGCCTGACCAACTTTATCCCAAATTTTCGATAGACCATCTAAAACATTATTAGCAATTTCACCTATTTTCCCACCAATATTATTCTTTAAAGCCAATTGAAATAACGCTTCATGATATATTTGTTTTGGGTCTTTTAAACCAAACATTGATATTTTACAAACATTGGGATTTGCTTCTAATGCCTCATTTACCGCATAAGATTTTCCAATTCCCCATGTTCCATCAAATAAAATTGCTCTATACGGTAGATGATCTATGTCACTGATTATATTTTTTATATTATCTGCTTTCATACTGTATCTTTCCATCCCTATTTTTCATCTAACAACTTATTTTCCATCATCATTCCGAATATCATCAATAATCCGACCAATATTACATGTAATCTGTCCCTTACACTGATGAATATCCTCATTGATTTTCTTTTCCTGCTCAATAGCAATCTCTATATTCTTCGCCAGTTCTCCAATTGCAGAATTCTTTTTGGGATTGATTCCTGTTCTGGCAAGTAACAGCTTATAGATAAATGTCTGATGTCCATCTTTTTCATTCTGGATAATCTGTTCAGCATTCGGCTCAATATCATCTTCATATGAATTTTCATAATGTAACAGCAGGAACAATTCAAATGCTGGATTGCTAACCGCTAATATATTATTCTTTTCACCTTCTGCTACTAGTTCATCATAATCAAGTACTTTTTCTTCAAAAATATCTCCATCAAATACAACAATCATCTTATCCCGTTCTTTATCAAACGCTATTTCCGGATTTTCTTTCTGATTTTCTGCAAATTCAATCAAACGTCTTGGAAATGAAATGTCCCTGTCTCCCTCTGTTTTTTCAAGTAACCGGATATCGATCAATGGATGAATATTTAACTCTTTTCGGATATCAATTAACTTTTTGAAATACCATGTTTCAGTATTTGCACCCTCACATATGAAAAAGTACTTACGATAAGGCTCAATCTGTTCTTCTTCATCTGTAGTTCTGCTATTCCAATTCGTATAACTTCTTACTGGAGCCAAGGCTACTCCTCCTCTCTAAAGTCGAATGTTGAAAATACCGGTATCGCACCATATCTTCCTTCCAGATATGCCTTGCTCAACACCTTATCATACCTCTCCTTGAAACGATCTAAGGAATAAATAGAGCTTGCATTTTCTGCGTTACGTTCTACAAACCAGATTTCATCCCTTCTAAAAATAGCCTGATCCATAATGGATGATTCATGTGTAGTGAACAATAGCTGCATACGCTGCTCATCATGTAGCTGCATAAACAATTGCAAAAATCGTTCTGTCAGCTTCGGATGTAAGCTTCTCTCCAATTCATCCACAACATAAAGAACATCTTCTCGTTTATTCAACAGCATATCCATCAAATCGAATAATCTTCTTGTTCCATCAGACTCTTCATCAAAACCGAACTCATAAAATGACTTATTATGATGCAACCGGATTGTTGTGACCTTCGGTTCAGAATGTCCTTCAACTTCGATATTAAAGAAAGTTTCCTTCGACCTCATCGTCATTCTGAATGATGGTTCTTCCTGCTCTTCCATTCTATTTTTTACATGCTGCATCATCTTATCAAATACTGATTTCGGCAATGCATTTGATAACTCATCCAATGTAATTTCTTCAATTTTTACCTGGCTGATACTCGTATCAAATGTTTTGATCAATTTGTTAATCAGCTTCAGCGAATTATCATCATAATAATATTCCAAATCAATCAATGGCGTATCCGGTGTGATAATCGAAATATGATTCTGAATCCAATCATATACATCCCGGAAGAACAATAATTTAGATCGTGTGCTATATTTTTTTCCACGATTCATTTCTGTCAGGAACAAAGATGTTTCATTTCCTTCAAAATCATCTGCATAGGTTTCAAATTTATTTTTTTCTGTGTTTGTCAGCGTAATACCATCATTTAACACCGGACGTTTACTTCCTTCTCGTTCAAAGAGACATTTTGCTGAACCATTCTGATATAATTCATATAACCATTCTCCGGTTACTTTTCGTCTGCTTAAAACTGCAGAAAAACCATAGGCATAAAATTTGTCACCTACAGTAATCTGAATTTCAAAACTACTTTCTCGTTCCTTATTCTCCTGCCGATTCTTACAAAACATCTGTGTAGCTTCTATCGGAATACCATTGCAGACACTATCTTTAAAAAATTTAAAGAACAATGCCAAATTGGTCTTTCCAGATGCATTTGCTCCATAAACTACTGCATATTTTAATAACTGGGTACTTTTTATTTTTAACCTGTGATTTGCATTTGTTCGTATTTTATTTGAGGAAATCATTGTCAGCTCTGCTGCTTTATCAAAAGATTTAAAATTTTCAACACTTACTTTTACTAACATTCTTATACACCTCCACCTTTATTATATGTTTTACTCTTCTCTCAGTCAATGTAAATTTTCTTATTTAGAGATTTTTTCGTTATATATTGTTTCTTTTTCTATTTTTAACAATTTTATTTAGAGTTATGCATATAATATCAATGTATAAGTCAGCTTTTTGTAGCGACACTATTTTACTAATGCCGCTACATGAAATATTACAATAAATAAAAACTTCCAATTCTTTTTTCTTCTATCTCTCCCAATCCATCCTTCCTGTCACATTCAACATCTTTTCTTCTCGGAAGCTGAGCATCTTTCCATTAGTTCCACCGACAATGATATGATCCAGCAATTCTATCCCCAGTAGCTGTCCGCACTTCTGCAGCTTTCTCGTAACAATCATATCCTCTTTTGACGGTTTCACATTGCCACTGGGATGATTATGAAGTCCAATGATTGCAGACGCATTTGCCAGAATACTGCTCTTAAAAACTTCTCTGGGAATTACCAAAGATGCATTGATTGTTCCAACACTGACCAGATTCATATTGATTACCTGTCCATTATTTTTCATATTCAGGATGCAAAATACTTCTCTGTCATATTGCGATAACTCCTTCGCCATCAATTCTACAACAGCCTGTGGACTGTCCAACGTCTGCTCACTATAAAGAGACGGCTCTTTTACCAGACGGATATTCACAACTTCCAATTCATTCTCCATCCTTCTGATCTCCTTTTGGAAATTCTACAACCAGAAGGACATTACTATCTGAAGATTCCACATATGATTTCAATTGTGATAATGTCATTTCCAAATATTTAGGTTGTTCCACTATCATCTGCTCCTTTCGTTTCTTCCTTTGCTTCTGTTTGCCCTGACAAATAGCTTATCACTTTGTTTGCCTTAATACTTTTCTGTAACTCACTGATAATACACAGGTCTGCTACATTCACTCCAGGCAAAGCAAGCATCTCATCCATCGTCATGTTAACAATCTCTTTCTCCGTTCCGTATCCGGCATCAAATAAACGCTGCAATACTTTTATTGCTTTCTGATTCTTTCCCATTTCAATATCAAAGGGCAACTTATCGCCGCCCTTTGTTTTACTCCTCCTCTTCTTTCTTTTCTTCAATTCCTAATCTCTTAACCTGTTTCTTTTTATTCCAGATACGAACTCCCGTGATTCCGGCTGCTGACAATACCAGAATGGCTATCCATAAAGCTGCATTTTCCGTATCTCCTGTTTTCGGAGGGTTACTGGTCTTTGTAGTAGTACCCGGTGTCTCTGGGGTTGGTGTTTCCGGTACTTCTTTGATGGTTACAGTCTGACCTTCCTCGTTGATGTCCTTATGCTCTGTTACCTTTTTCGGTTCTTCCGGATTTGTCATATCATACAGTTCTTCAAAGGTTACAAACTGCTTTCCTCCAAGAGTGCTGCCATCGAAAGTAAACTCAATCTGCACTTCCATGTTTTCCTTGTCCGCTGTAAATTCATAATCATTGGTAACTTCTTTGCCATCAATGAGCAGCTTTGCATTTTCTTTCTTAATCATCTGCCAACCAGACAATTTATACTTTGTACCGATTTCCAATCCTTCTAATGTAACTGTATCCACAATCGTCAGATCTTTTCCGGCTTCCATCTCCTTCTTGCCATTCTTATCAGTTGCTGTGGTATGAATCGAAATCTTTCGCTCCGTAATCAGAACAGTCTGACCTTCATCGTCAATGTCTTTATGCTCTGCAACCTTTACAGGTTCTTCCGGACTCTTCAGATCGTATAATTCTTCAAATGTAACCAGATTCTGTCCGCCAAGTTCTGATGCATCAAACATATAAGAAATTCCTACTTTCATTTTTTCATTGTCAGCAACAAAGGTATAATCACTCTCCACACGCTTTCCATCAATGAGCAGTTCTGCATTTTCCTCTTTCAGCATCTGCCAGCCTTTTAACTGATATTTTCTTCCTTCTTCCAGACCGTCCAGAGTAACTGTATCTACAATCGTTACTTTCTTTCCTGCAACAATTATTTTTTCGCCCGTTTCTTTATCCGTTGCTGTTGTATGAATAGTAATCTCTTTTTCATACTCATCGGTCAGTGTTCCAAGGTCGATTGTTACTTTATTTCTGCTGACAACAACTTCAAATGCTGGAATCAATTTCATACCTTTGTTGGATTCACAAGCTAACTCCTCAATCTCATAAGTGTCATAAAGTAATGCCCCTTTGCTGTCGTCTGGCTCTGATGTTCCGAACCAGATACCGTCCTCACTGGATTTCCCTGCATTTGTATTTTTCTTATGAGACGCCCAATCAGAAGCAGTTGAAAACTGACCATTCTTGTCTGTCACTATGCTATGGCTCTCACCAGTTGTTTTGCTTGTAATCTTAAAAGGAACATTCGCAAGTCTCTTATGTGTACCTGCTCCAATCTTTACTCCTTCTAAATCTCCACGTTTAATCTGGTTGTAAATCGAATGGCTTTCGTCTGTTAAATCTACGATTTTTCCATTTTCCGTAATCGAAAATTCAATCGCTTTTGCCCCGTCAGTCAGATACCTTCCGGTGCTTTGGTTTCTTCCAGTTTGTATTTACCATACGGAAGTAAATCTGCCGTCGTTGTTGCAATTCCGTCAATCCCTGTCTGAATCGTCTTAACTGTCTCGTTCTTTTTGTATAGCTTTCCTTCTACCAGAACCGAATTTTCGTTCAAAGAAATAATTGCAAATGCAGTATCTTTTAATGTGGCACTTCCCTGTGCTTTGGTATCTTTTGTCTCTAAATCACGTTTCTGAATCTTCACACCACCTCGGATTACCTGGTCAGATACGGAATACTGGTTGCTTCCGGAAAGAACTGCAAGTTCTCCGTCCTCTGTGATCTGTGTCAGATACATTCCTTTTATCTGTTCTGTACTGTCTCCTGCCTGCATATAAGCTCCGTCCAGTAAATATCCGTCTGGTGCTTTTGTCTCCTCAACAGTCAGTGTTCCAAGTAGTAATACGCCTTTTTCATTCTGAATGTAAAATGCATCTCCCGATACTTTGTAAGCATCTGACATTTTTGTCACATAATGAATACTTCCGTCACTGCTCTTTTCTGCCACCGTTTTTGTAACCCAGGTACGTATTGCTTTCTCTGGTAAGTTATCTTTTGTATAAAATCCGTCATAATAATGCCAGGTAAACTCTGCTCCTGACAGTGCTGCATACCCCTGTGCGGTTGCTTTTCCCGTCTCCATATCAATCTTGAACAGGTCTACCAATGTCTCTGTCACTTTCGGAACATCGGAAACATTTAATACGGCTGTCTTTCCGGCTTCAACTTTCAGACTGTGTACTGTCGTATCCAGCTTATATCCCTTCGGTGCAGAAAGTTCTTTGATACAAACAGTCCCTGCAGTCACTTCAACTTCATTTGTCTCACCATTCTCATTTGTTGTAAGTGTTCCAATCTGATTACTGCAATTCTGGTCTGAGAATATGCCAAAAGTTGCTCCTACAATGGAATACATTGCATTTGCTTTTGTGATACTTTCATTTGCTGTGGTCTTTTTTACCTTCGCATTTCCGACATTCAGTTCTGCCCAAAACTGTCCGAGATCCTGTCCTTCACCAGTATAGATATATCCGCCACATTTATAGCGACCTTTGTTTGCCTGTACAAATGCTCTCGCTCCTGCATACACTTCATTCTGAATATCCTGTGAAATCTCAGAATATGCAGCTCTGACATTATCGCACTTCCAGCCCAACTGTTCACTGAGTCTCTGCCATACTACACACTGTTCCAGCAGATATCCCTGATTTGCATTCAGGTTACTATGACTGCCTCTATACTGCTTTACATACTCCAGTGACAATGACACATCTTCGATCTGTGCAGCACTCATGCTAGCACTTGCATCGTGTCTAGTTTTATACCCATTTTTGAATCCGGTGTTAATATCTACACAATAGGCGGTTTCGCCCTCTACTCGCATGTGACCTTCATTGAATGTAGAATGAATGGTTCCATCATTCATCACATGTTCAATATATCCGACTCTCTCTGAGGATTCCGGCCAATACTGTGTTTCCGCTGCCTGAACTGTTGAAATCGGTAATGCGGTTAAAATCGTGGTCAGGGCAAGAATCCCTGTACACACTCGTTTCCATATCTTCTTCATTTTCTACAATTCCTTTCTTTTCAATCAAAAAAAGACGTCCGTCTGGAACGCCTGTTGTTGCTTTATGCTGTTTACTCCCTGCTGTCATGCAGGGTATGGAAATCTCTGCCTGCCGAAAGAGAAGAGGTCCCCGGCTCCTTATTGTCTTTTCGGCTGGTAATCTGCTGGTAAACCAAAGGGGTAGGGTGTGGGGAGGGGAAAACAGAAAAAGGCTGATTTCTCATTGACCACCAACAGATAGACTTCTCCCTTGGTGTCAAAATGCCTATCGTTCCCTGCTTTTTTCCCGTTTCCGGTATAATTCCAGTGCTTTGATAATGGTTTCTTCCATTTTCTGCTGTGTAGTTCCCGATGGAAAGTATTTTTTCAGTCGGTTCTTCGGGATTTTCCACTGCTCTACCTGATTTGGCTTCTCTTCTGACATAATCAACAGCAAAACATCTTCATTCAACCTGCCCTCTGCTGAAAATTTGCGGATTTTAATAGCCTGTGCATGACTTGGGGTACAAGCCTCCGACTCCATGGTGTCGTATAATATCGCCTGTTCCTCTTTCGGCAAATAAGACAGTTCTACCGCCGGACGCATAGAAATCTTTTTGTCATCGACCATTTCAAGGATTTCCGGGATAAGTTCTGTAAGGCGGATATATCGGCGGATTGTATCTTTACTTTCACCTACTTGTTCTCCTAATAATTCATCAGAACGTTTCCCCCGTAAATGCGTCGCCACTGGCGACACATTTTCTTTACTAGGTCTACCTGCCTGTCGTTTCATTGCTTCCAGTCTCATTTTATAAGCAAATGCTTTCTCTGACGGTAAAATTTCTTCCCTTTGAAGATTACTGTCAACCATAACAATGACCGCTTCATCATCTGTAAGATTCCTTACAATACAAGGGATATTCTCTCTTCCCGCCATCTCACATGCCATTTTTCTGCGGTGTCCGGAAATCATTTCATACCCGCCTGTTGGCTTCTCTCTGACAAGAGCAGGAACTAATACACCATGTTCTCGAACACTTTCGATTGTTTCCACCATCTTATCATCCATTTTTACTTTAAACGGATGATTCGGAAAATCTGTAATTTCATAAATGGAAATGTCTTTTACATACTCTTGATTCTTTTGATCTCTTTCTTCCTGCGTGGTAAAAAGGTCATCGACTGAGGGAAGATTCATGTTTATTTCTCTGCTTTTCGCCACACTGAATCACCTCCATCGTAAATTCTGCATACGCCTTTGCAACAGTTCCATTCTTGTCATACTCATAAATGCTCTGTCCTGCTGCACTGCTTTCTGCTGCTGTGATAGCCACTGGAATAACAGTTTTGAAAATCCTAATATGCTTTCCATAATTCTCTCTAAGGCTATCCTCTGTTGTCTTTGCAAGTTTTGTCCGCATATCTGCAAGCGTCAGCAATACTCCACCAATTTTCAGGTTGGGATTTAACTGTCTTTGTACCTTTCCGATTGTTTTCATTAACTGCGTCATGCCCTTTAGTGGAAGATAATGAGCCTGAACTGGTACAATTACGCTGTCTGCGGCAGCTAATGCATTGATGGTCAACATTCCCAAACTGGGCATACAATCAATCAAGATATAATCATAATCCTTTTTCAAATCTGCCAGATATAACTTTAAAGTCTGCTCTCTGCTCATGGCATTCACCAGTGAGATTTCCATGCCCGATAATTCAATGTTGGTCGGAATAATATCTACTCCTTCTTCATGGTGTAAAATGCCTTCATTATACACAAACGGTTCGTCTTGTAATATCTTCTTCATTTGTGTATCCAGTGTAATCGGAAGACTGTCCGCATTTGTCCAACCCAATGCAGTTGTTAAATCCCCCTGTGGATCAGCATCGACCAATAATACTTTTCGCCCCTGATGTGCAAGACCAATTCCCAGATTTAATGTTGTTGTGGTCTTGGCTGTTCCTCCCTTCTGATTTGCAAGGGCAATTACTTTACACTTAGTCATATGGTTTCCTCCTTCCTCGAAAAATTTAATAGCCAATCCTTTTTACGAAACCGGCTATGTACAAAAATGGGCATGAAAAAAGCCAACTGATTCTTAGTGAACCAATCGGCTTTTAATTATTCATTCAACTCCTATTTTTCGTGAAATTTATACCTTGTTTTCGTCATCGGACTTTCCTTCATCAGATTCCTCTTCATCGGAATCTTCTTCATCTGCTTTTTTCTTTCCATAAAACATTGTCCAACAAAATGATCCAATTGCTAATATAAACGGAGCTATGCTTCCCACATTTTTATCCATAAAAATACAAATTGCACCTATAACTAACAAAAAGAAAGTGGAAACAAAACCAAATATTTGTAATCTTGTTTTTAGTTTTATTGATGTTTTAAGTACTTCCACTTTTCCCGAATATAATGAAGTTTGGCTTTCAATTAACATACTTTCCATATTATGCCTATGCCCTTGTTCATCTATAACCATTTTCAAAATTTCTTGTGCAAACCCTGGCTGTATTTCATCATATTGTTTCAAAATAGAAGGATGTGGTAAAGGCCCTGCAAATTCTTCTCGACGTATACAAGCAATTATTCTTGCTTTATCCTCTTCCTGAATATCTGATTTATCTATAATGTCGGATATTTCTGATATTTCTTTTGCGTCATCTTCAATCGGATTTTCTTGTATAGATTCTTGTAGACTTGAAAACTGCTTCATTTATACACCTCCCTATTTTTCTCCAATCTGTTGATACTGCCTCTATGTCTGTCTTTGTAATATATTCACTAAGTTTATTCATTTTTGTTTCTATAACTGCAAGCTTTTTAATTGTTTCATTCAAAGAATACATTTCTGGTATTTCATACGGAATAATTTTTGTATCCAGTTCTTTTACATATTTTTTATTTATTTCTACTTGTTGTAATTTTTCCAAAAGCTGTGTATAATCTACTTCTTGAAAATATTTCCCTATATGTTCCAGATTTTCTTGCATTTTATCGCTTTTTAAATACTCTTGTTGTTCTGCATTATCTCCAGAATCTCTTTCTGTCATTTTTATAGAATATTGAGATACCTGATCTTTCTGATTCTTTTTTATACTCTGAAGTTTCTGATTCTTTTTCAATCATATTCCTCCCTTCTGTTTTATCTGTTAATTTTATATTATACCTAATTAATAAGAAATCAACAACATATTTTCAATTCTTTTATCTTCTCTCAGCCACTTCTTTATAAATATCTCGCAATAAAGCTATCGATACATCTAAATCATTATCACTAAATCTGCGTCCACTATCTGGATGATCAATTGCATTTCTGATAAATACAGGCAATGTATAATAATGATTATGTGACGTGTCCTCTTTTTCATGTCTAACTGTATCATATAATCTATGATTTTTTATATAGCAATCTATTGACGCAATATGAGCATTTACCTCGTTTTCTGGTATATTTTGCAACTTATTATGTAATGCGCTAAATAACTGAATATGATAATCTTTTTTTTCTACACCAAATGCCAAATAATTGATTTCAGCACTTGAATACATTCCTAGGACTGCTTTATCAATTACGTTTGCTTTAGTTTCAATTCCTTCTTTTTTCAAAAGAATCACCTTCACATTATCACTATCCTTCATTGCCTCTTGAACAATATACTGCGAATGTGTTGCTATTATCAATTGTGCTATTTGTTTCCCATATTCGTTTGTAAACAAATTTCTATAAAATTTCAAAATTTTTTTCTGCCATTTAGGATGAAGACTTAATTCTGGTTCATCAATAATAATTGTAGCACCATTTGTTGCTTGATATAATAAATCTGCCCCTCGAAAAACAATCTGTTGTTCCCCAGTACTTAATTCATTAATATCTATTAGTTGTTCTCCTTTTAAAAACCAAATTGTTCTATAGTCTATTTCTGGCTTCTCGCCACATACACCAACTCTTCAAACATACTTTCATAGGCTTTTTTAAATCTCAATATACGTGAATTCTTTTTCATATACTCTTCATATGTACATGTTGGATTAAGTTTAGCGTATTTTATAAATTCATAATTATCTTTTTCTTCCAAATCAATTAGTAACTGAACAATTCCCGAATAATTTGCCCCTTTTTTTTCATATTTATCTTCCTCATAATCATAATTGCTATTATTACCTTCCAATTTGACCTCAAATCCAGATCTAGCCTCTGAAAATATCACTTTCCTATTACGAATATCATATGGCTTTTCATTAGATAATTTCATCTTTTCTGCGTAAAAATCTTGCTCTGTAAACTCATTTGCATCTTCCCATTCTTCTTGTGTAATCCCGCCTGGTTTAGAATATCTCAATGACTCCTTCTCTCTCAAAATTTCATGAACTTTCCCATTCTCGTCCAAATACATCACCTTTTGCACCGATGAACTTTCATGCAAATAGCTGCCTCTTTGAAAAGCAGCAATTGCATTCAAAATTGTTGTTTTTCCACAGCCATTTTCTCCTGCAAGTACAATTGTATTATATACTTCATTTTTATTTTTAAAAAAATCAAGCTCGATATCACCAATTTTTATTTCATTTTCAAATTTTATATACCCTATCATTATATTTTCTTCTTCCTTTTCAAATCACTTTTTTCTTCTCTTAATTATATCAACTTTTCATCCCCTATACACTAATTTTTTCAAATTCCATAATCAAAAAGCAGGCGATGAAAAGTCACAAAACCTCTTCATCCACCCGCTTTTCACCTATACTCTCACCACTACCGCTTCCACAACATCTGGATGTTCAACCACCCACATACCACAAAATACTACCCGTTTTGTGACTTTCTCATGCTAGGAGACAAAGTATTCCACTGCGTTTTCCGGGAAGAATTCCTTAAACTCACCATACAGCTGTGCTGCAAGTGTTTTATTGTGCGCTATGATCAAGGTTGGCTAAAAGCCCCATTAACAAGGCAAAGACCATCTGCATATGGATCCGTGTCTCCTTCGATGCTTCCAGCAACAGTTTTACCTGCTCCAAAGTATATGTTTTAGTCTCATCTACAATAATCGTATAATACTTTGACTTTTTTACTCCTTTTGGCAGTTCCAAACCTTCACAGGGATTCGTCATAATCAACCTTTTCGATAATGCGTATCTCATAGAGGTATTCATAATTGTTCTTGCCCTTTTAGGAATAGCAGAATATTGTTTTACAGGTTCTTTATACATTTTCATCAGATGCCCTTGATTGAGCGCAAGCAGCCTCAGACCGCCAATTCTGGGAATAATATGTTTCTGAATACAGTCCCTATAATTATAATAGATATTCGCCGTAAATGACATATCAGATGGAGACATTCTCCATCTGATATACTATCATACAGATACGATTATTTCAATATATGACTAAACCCCAACAGTTTAGCATCGTAATACCCAATTGTCACCTTTAAAAAGATAACTGTATCTTTTTTTCATAAATATTAATAATTCTTCCTATAAATAAGGCTGTCAGTATGGTTCCTATACCAAGACCATAAAAATGGGTATGATTAATTAAACATAAAATAATAGTGACAAACACAAGTGTAATATCAAAAGTATTTTTCACTATTGAAAAAGGAAAAGAGAAGACTTCTGAAATAGTTTTTACAATACCATCAGTTGGTGTTAAAATAAGATTTGTTTTCACGCTTAAAAATACGCCCATTGCAGTAATGAACATCGTCATAATAAAGCAAATAACCCTTAAGTATAAACTTAACGATAATGTAGGAATTATAAAATCATATAAATCAGTCAACCAACCAAAAGCAAACGATAACGGAATTTCTAAAATAAAAGTAACTGTGATCTTTTTGGATAAAATACATTGAATAATAACAAATATTAAGTAACAAATAATAGAAGCTGTTCCTAAAGAAATGTTATAGATTTGTGATATTGAATACATCACAGAACTAAAAGCAGCAACTCCTAAATCAAAGCGAACATTTAATACAACAGCAAAAGCTATTAAATTCAAACCAAGAAAATATAAAAAATATTTTTTCATTATTATTATTACCTCATCATTTCTATGGTACTGTAAGCCACCAGAACCGGAGATTCTGCCTTGATGGCACACTTATAAAAAGCCCAAAGGTCTTGATTTCAAGGCTTTCAGGCTTAAGTTAACCCCAGCGGAGTCTGTTGTGTTTATCTTACTGGAATTTCACCTTCATCTATCAGTCTGTCTGGGGAAAATACAATACGGATTCTTCCGTCTGTCGCAACCTTGCAATCTCCGTCAAACGCATTCTTACCGCCATCCTCGATTTTCGCAGTTCCTGAAAGGATATTCTCACAGATGCGTATCGCTGTATTCATGATGCTATGATCCATGGAACCAACGAAAGGCATTCCCGCATATCCCACATGGCCATTAAAATTGCGGTCAAATTCACTTTCATAGGACTTGATTTTATCCAGAGCTCCCAATAGTGTATTAATACTGTCTCTGCAGAGCAGATTACCATTGCAGGCATCTCCAGAAAACAGGATTCGCTCTTTCCGATCAAGGAAACAACAGCCTCCCGATGTATGACCCGGTGTCTCAATTACCTCGATACTGCGTCCCCCCAGCTCAAACACCATCCCCTCCTTCAAAGGAAGACATTTTGGCATCTTTTGTATCCGCCGGATATCCGCAGGGCTACAGTCATACACATCGTAAGCTCCCATATTTCCCAAAAGTTCCACATAATCTGCGATGCTATCATAATTTATCGGTTTAAGACTATCCTCATCTTTTTCGTGAATATATACCTCTTCAAACTGAGCAGCTCCTCCGATATGATCCGGATGTCCATGTGTCAACACTACATCATAGGGAAGCGGAGTCAGCCAGGAAATCAGCTTTTTCAGGTCTGTCATTCCGACACCCGTATCGATGAGTAATGCACGTTCCGTACCTTTTAACAAAAACATGGCTGTCATACCAGCCTCATTGATAACCCAGGTGTCTTTTGCAATCTCCGTCACCTGATATGTAGTCAGCTTTGCCATATGCATTCCATCCTTTCCGCATCAGTGCATAAATACATTTTCTGCATCCTCATCTAATGGTACAGTAAATGCCGGAGCATGTTTAACAAGAAGCTCCATCAGCCTGTGGTCATAATTATCTTTAACTTCGCAGATATTGTCAAAAATCATAATTGCCTCTTTACCTGGCTCACATGCCGGCCACTGCGGAAGAGAAGGAACGGAAGGATTTCCGTATCTCGCAAAGTTTATCCAGGCACCACATATTCTCTCCTGCAGGCGGTCTGTTTCTCCCGGCACATTGCAGATAGGAATTCGGTCAATATTATGGAAAACAAACGGGATTTCAGAGCAATGCCATGCCAGTTTTCCTCCCTCATATGGGAATTCATAATTAAACATGTAGGAATATACGGGAGCTTCCTTATGTACTGACTTCTTCGCAATGAAATCTTTCGATGCATAACGGAAAATATAATCCAGCGACAGAACATCTACAAGGCGATTATTCGGATATGCTTTTTCGAATTCTGCTGCAATCTCTTCTGCATCCTCCTGAAAGCATTTTTCCAGAAGTTTCATCGTTTCCTCACGGGTCAGTTCATCCCTATTCTCCAGAACCGGCTTGAAATCAAATTCTCCAAAAACGCTACCCACTATCACCGGAATCTTTTTTGCTCCATCGGTAAATCCTACTCTGCGCGGATCACCGGCATACCATGAATTTGCTCTCGGCTCTCCTCCCACGTAGAGTCCTTTCTCCTGCAGCTTGGGTGACACCTTATTATATGCTTCCGCAAGGAAATAGTAAGGAATCGTTTCCAAATCCTCAACGGATTCCAACTTCAATTCCGTCAGAAGGGCCTCCACAATTGCGGTACCGTCATCCTCTGCCTCTTTTTTACCTTCTTCTATTACGCCGCTCTGGATAATCCCCTTATGGAATAAACCTTCTGCAGCCGGTGTATTCATCAGGGAATAAACTTTCATTCCACCACCGGACTGACCAAACAGGGTTACATTACCTGGATCTCCGCCAAAACCAGCAATATTGTCCTGAATCCAATGAAGGGCTGCGACCATATCTGCATTCCCCACATTAGCAGAATTATAGTATTTTTCCCCATAAGCAGATAAATCAAGATATCCCAAAATATTCAGACGATGGTTCAATGACACGACAACCACATCTCCGTACTCACTCAGATGATCTCCCTCATACGCCACCTGTTCAATGGATGAGCCTGCAAAGAATCCACCTCCGTGCAACCATACCATAACCGGTTTTTTTGCTTCCGGATCCAGACTCTGTGTCCAAATATTCAGATACTGGCAATTCTCATCCATTGGCCAGTAACGATGTGGGATCATAACCTCCATCAACGGATGATCCTGCATCAGCATAGGGCACACATAACCATAGGCCAGAGCATTTTTAATACCTTTCCATGGTTTTACCTCTCTGGGCATTTGAAAGCGATCAGCATCAGCATACTTGATGCCATGGAAAGTGTATGTAGAATTCATCTTAAATCCCCGTATCTTACCCGCCTTAGTCTGAACTACCGGTTCTGCCTTACTACAGTAAAAACAATCTCCCATTTTGTATTCCACCTTTCTTTAGTAATTTTATGTATATCTTATTTCATTACCATTTTGTCATTTTTTTGTTACCGTTTTATTACATCTCTATCTCCACATACAGTTTGCATATTGGTCTCTTCCTGTATTGCAGCCCGATACTGAGAGGGAGTCATATGATAATGCTTTTTAAACGCACGAAAAAAGTTTTCCGTATTTTCATATCCAATCTCTTTTCCGACTTCAGTCATCCTCTCATTTTCTAAACTTTTTCACCTCATTATGCAATAATTGTTGATACCCATCTACTATAATCCCATACATTTCAGAATGATCCGAAGATTATGGACTGCACATCTTTGCACATCTCCGAGACACAGACGAGGTTTCTTATCCAAATGTCCTTTGTACCCGATTGCTCTGCCATCATCTAAAATAAAAGCAACTTCCTCATTGGCCGGGCATATCTTTGGCACAAAGCTTGCCGGATCATTGAAAAATGTTTTCATATCATTTGCCTGCATGTAGACTTTTTCCCCATCAACCAAAATCTCTCCATCCTTCATCTCGGCAGTATGTCCTTCACCCAGAGGTGCCATGACTGTATCCGGTCCTTCCGGATCAACCGTAAAGGAATTCCAGCGGGCTGCAAAAACCGGTGCAAATGGTACTTCCTGCACCATAATTACCTGCCCACGTTCATCAAACTCCGGCATAACTGTTTTCACAGCCTGAAGAATATTCATGGCCCTTCCTTTTCCTCCCGGCATAATCAAATCATTTCCGGCATGCATGGATTTCCAGGGTGTACTGCTGCCTCCGTTCCAATCAGTCATGATCAGACCTTCAAATCCCCATTCTCCGCGGGCAAGATCCGTACATAAGTCATAACTATCTGCTGTAGGAACACCGTTGATCAGATTGTAGGAACTCATGATAGACAACGGCTGAGATTCCTGAATAGCAATTTTATAGGGTTCCAGATAAATTTCCCTCAGTGCCCGCTGACCAATCACAGAATCCACAGCATTCCGATTCGTCTCCTGATTATTAGCTGCATAATGCTTAATGCATCCACCTCCTCCTGGCAGGCTCTGAAGGCCGCGTACCATTGCTGACGCCATCTTTCCAGATATGAGAGGATCTTCCGAAAAATATTCAAAATTTCGTCCGCACATAGGATCACGCTGAATATTCATTCCTGGTCCCAGAAGCAAATCAATCCGCATTGCCTGCATATCTGCTGCCATTCCGCATCCTACCTGTTCCAAAATTTCCGGATCAAAAGACTGAGCAAGAAGCGTACCCACCGGCCATGCCGTACAGTAATGGTATACCTGCCTCTTTTCCCCCGATTCCAGATCGGTTGCCTCAAACTGCTGTGTGATACGCACACCGCCCGGACCGTCTGCCAATACAATAGAAGAAACACCATAACTTTCCAGTGCGTGTGTTGTTTCCCCTGCCGCTCCAGGTACAGATTCCGAACTGGCTCCAATCACAGGATTGTTCTCATCCTGCACACCCCAGCCTGTACCACAGCAAAGATCCGCCAATTGTGCAGCATCAAGCTGTGCAGCAAATTCTTCCATTGACACTCTGCCCGAAGCCACATCATTCAGCTTCCATTCTTTCTTTTCCACATACCGTACTGTTTCGTAAGGCATAACCGGCTGATAGCTGGTATCTGTCGCATATGTAACCACCTTTTCATCGCTATAGGCTGAACGCGAATCCAGCGTTTCCGGTATCTGCACAGCCAGAAGAACCGTACATCCTTCCATATAGTTTCATCCTTTCGGTCAGTTAACCCCTTCTTTTCCTCCAAAGTTTCCGTTAACGGAAGCTCCACCAATACCTGTTCTGTCAAAGCAGTTTGTTCCAGCCGAATCTTGCACACCGGTTTTGTATCTCTGGAAGAAGTACCGATACGCACTCCATAATCTCCTTTTGACAGAATATAACCTCCTGCATTTTCACTATAAGATGCAAGATTACGCAGCGGTATGCGGATTTTGATATCTTCCTTTTCGCCCGGTGCCAGTAACATCGTTTTTTGGAAACCTTTCAGCTCCTGTTCCGGCATATCCATCTCCGATACCGGTGCAGAAACATATGCCTGCACAACTTCACGTCCGGCAAACGCTCCTGTATTTTCTACTGTTACGCCAAGAACCAGTGTATCCTCATCCAGCGATGCCTCCAGATTTCCCAGTGCAAATGTCGTATAGGAGAGTCCATAACCAAAAGGATAACCCGGCTCAACATTAAATGTATCAAAGTAACGATAACCTACATAAATTCCTTCCGTATATACTGTTTTATTAAAATCCTGAAGGAAATTGCCTGCCGTAGGATAATCTTCATATTTTTTTGCCCAGGTTGCGGTCAGCTTTCCTGACGGTGTTGCCTTACCGGTGAGAATATCGGTAACGGCGGCTCCTCCCTCCTGTCCTGCCTGCCCCATGAGAAGAATAGCATCCGCACAAGCTGCCTCCAGATCCTGCACCGATATGGAGCCCGGAACATTCAGCACCAGTATCAATGAGGAAAAAGCTGACCGCAGCTTTTTAAGATTATCCATCTCCACTGCAGAAAGCCTGTAATCTCCAATTTCATACTTTTTATCCCCAATGGATACTTCTTTTTTCATGAAACGATCATTTCCCTCACCGGAATTTCTCGAAATGACACAAATAGCAGTTTCTGTTTCTTTTGCATATTCTTCCAGTTTTTCTGTTGTCAGCGGTTCCTCCGGAAACGCAAAAACACTCATGACCTGGTCCTTCATCTCTCTTTTGGCCAGATCATAGCATCTGGCCCACGCCATCTGCTGTTCCCGGTTCACAATCTCAAAACCTTCTGTTCCATAGCATTCAGAATATTAATATGATAACGCAGAGACTGATCCACATCCTGATCACCACCGCCGGAAAGACCGCCGTTAAAAGGATCTCCCGATCCCGTTCCGCCGCGGATTGTTCTGGCAGCTCCGTTTCCAAACAAGGCAATCTTTCCCCTGCCCTTTAACGGAAGAACCCCATTTATGTTTTTTAAAAGTACCATTCCCTGCGTCGCCGCTTCTCTCGATATTGCAGCACCGCTGATCTCACGTTCGGACATCGGCGGATATATCGTATTACTTTTCATATTTTTTCCCTGCCTTTCATTTCTATTCCCCTCTTATCCATTTATGAAAAGAACCTGACTCCTTACGAATCAGGTCCCTTTATCAGTTTCCATATTTTTGTTTATGAAATTTTTTCTGCCAGGAAATCTGTCATCATCTGTTCTGTTTCTTCCAATCCATTAGCCTCATAATCCGCAATCAGCTGATCCCAGTTTGCATCAAAATTATCTACACTTTCTGTCACGCACTTAATCAGTCCCGGCCATGCAATCTCATTCAGAATTTCCACATTGTTCGTAATCTCCTGCGGTGTCGCATATGCCCAAAGTGGGGAATACGGCGGTGTTTCGAATTCATCTGGCTGCGGGAAGATATCGGTCAGCATCTCTACATTCCATGCTTCACAAGCTGCCTTCTGCTCCTCGTTATACTCTGCAATTACAGATTCTCTCGTAACAGGTGTGTAAGGATTACCATTTTCATCCACTGCACCGTCTCCATAAATCGGAAATCCCGTATAATTGCCAATACCAGTATTTTTTCCGTAATCCGGATCAGAACTTGCTTTTGCAATCTCTTCTTCCGTACGATATCTCATTCCATTCTCATCTACAAAATAGTTTTCTCCTTCAACACCCCATTTGTAAAGTACTGCACCCTCATCGGAGCAGAGATAATCAAGGAATTTAATTGCACGAACCGGATCCTCACAGTCCTTTGTGATTGCCAGTCCGTATCCAACCTGAAGACCCTGATACATCAGTGTGGGTGCCTTCGTCTCAGCATCAATTGTCACAGGAAGCGGACAATATGTTTTATCCAGTTTTCCTTCTGCTTTCAATGTTGCTTCCGCCTGTCCATAATGCCAAAGTGCATCAGTAATAGCTACAACACGTCCGCTGGCAAGCTTTGCAATGTAATCGTCATCTGTCTGTGTTGCAAAGTTTGGATCCAGAATTCCCTCATCATACATACGACTCAGCCATCTGAAATATTCTTTTTCTTTATCACTCACATGCTTGTAAATGCAGTTATAGTTATCATCAACAAGCCAGGAACCGTTATCCGGTGCACCATCAGCAATAAATCCAGCGGGATTACTGAGTGTAATGAGCCAGTGCCAGTCAGCAGCACTCATGGAAATACCAATGGTATCCAGACCATCATCGGTTTTAGGATGTGCTGCCAGGTACTGCTTGATCAGGGCTTCATACTCCTCCAGAGTCTTAGGATATTCATAATTATTTTCCTTAAGAGCTGCGTACTGTATCTGGCAGTTTCCTCCGGTTGCCAAAATCTGGTATCCTACACCAGCATAAGAAAGCTGATATATTCCTTCATCTCCAGAACCCCATTTCAGCTTTTCAAACTCATCGCCGTACATTTTTTTAATATTTGGACCATATTCCTCGATCAGATCTGTCATATCAATAAGTGCACCTGCCTCATACAGACTGTTTACACTTTGCTTAGCATAAATCATATCTGGATATTTGTCCTCAGCAATCATCAAAGATATATCCTCGTCAGGATCGCCTGTACTGGATACCGGATAGGAAATATCCAAAGTCACACCTGTGGCTTCAGTAATCGCCTGAGCAACAGGATTTTCCCAGTTACCATTTTTTCCGTCTGCATTGTAGTACTTGAAAGTTATAGGTGACAAATCATCCTTACTGTCCCCAGTACTGCTCTCGCTGTTTTCATTCTTGCTGCTTTCGCTCTTACTGCTTTCCGTATCCTTGGAGCCACATCCTGCCACTGTTCCAACGCAGAGTGCTGCTACCATAAGCAGAGCTAAAATTTTCTTCCTTTTCATGTTATTCCTCCCTATATTCTTAGAAAGTCCTACTATAAGGCCAAACATTTGAGATTTTACAATACCTCTATTATTTGTCTCTCATTGCAATAACTCTCCAAAATTATTTTAGATTTTCACGCGCGTTTTTACTTATCTAAAAGATATCATGGATAGTATATTGGAAGATATAGAAGAATTAACCTTTAAATTTAGAAATATTGACTAATCATTTTTGTAAAAAAAGGTACACCCGTGCGAACCTTGAAAATTTCATATAAAACAATAAATTTATGTCAGGAAATGGTATCATGATCTCAGATTATT
Source organism: Blautia sp. AM47-4 (assembly GCF_003479865.1). NCBI lineage: Bacteria > Bacillati > Bacillota > Clostridia > Lachnospirales > Lachnospiraceae > Blautia > Blautia sp. AM47-4. The sequence goes on along the minus strand of NZ_QUHY01000001.1, from coordinate 166,135 downwards.
TGTGAGGTGATCCCATGTCTTTTGCTAAGAATGAATAATTTCTTATTCACAGAAGAAGGGACCAGGGTTATCAGCTGTCCTGCCGGAAATGCCCCGAAAAGCTGCAGCTATATCAAGCAGACAGGGCAATGCCGGTCAGAGGACTTTTAGCCACAAAGCTTCGGTTCGGAATTAAACTTGCGGCATTGAATTTTAAGAAACTGTCAGCCTATCTGGACAGTCTGGATCAATGCGCCTTACTTTCAGCAAACAGCTAAAAAAGTAACAAAGAATCTGAATGTATGTTAATGGAAAACACTACTAATATGAAATATTTGTTGTCTTATATGAAATTTTCAAGGTACGTTAGTTAATGAGTTACTATAAAACGAGTGTTTTGACATCCATATCATACTTATTAGACATTTTTAAATTAATCTGATATACTTTGCATGAGTTCTCGCAATGAGAATACTACACATATCTCTATGGGATACAGAAATGCGTACTACGTTTATTGATGACGGAAAATAATCACTCTCTCCTATTTGATTGAAATCCAGACAGGGAGGTATAACGAATGAAAGATTATGGAATTTATGAAAAAGTAAAACTAAACGGAATCGTTCCTGGACGATTGATTCGCCATACCCGGGCGGACAGTGCAATCATAAAAAGTCACTGGCATCCAGAGTTGGAAATAAATACGGTTTTTGAAGGCTCTTCCCGCTTCTTTATAAATGGAAGAATTGAAGATGTAACGCCTTCACATGTTGTTGTGATAAACAGCAGAGAAGTCCATTCGTCTATCCCTTTTTTTCCACAGGGCGGGATCTGCGTTACAGGGGTTACGATACAAATCAGCTACGATTTTCTAAAAAAAGTGATTCCAGATTATGATAACTGTTACTTTATTCTTAACAATATGGCAGAACGGAAGATACAGTTACTTCTTGAAGAAATGAATAAGAAATGTAAAACACAAGATGCAGCATATATGAATATTTATGCAATCAAACAAATTTGTGAAATTGTGTATATTCTTGCAACAGAATGTTGTATGAAACGGGAAAAGTTCGAAGCGACAAGTTCGAAAAGTTTTCAGCGTTTTGAACATGTTCTTAATTATGTTCATGAAAACTACAGCAGCAATCTCAAGACCAGTGAAGTAGCAGAACGTTTTTTCTTCTCCAAGGAATATTTTTGCCGTTTATTCAAAAAAAATACAGGTATGACATTTAATCAGTATGTGACACAGTGCAGGGTTATTCATGCAGAACAATTGCTTAAGGACACAAACACACGGATCTCTGAAATCGCTCAGGAGGTGGGCTTTTCGGATGAGGGAAGTTTTATCGCTCAGTTTAAAAAATATTATTCGAAAACCCCTGGAAATTATAGAAAAATGATAACAAAAAATCCATTTTATGATTAGGGGGTCAAAAGGTACGCCCGTGCGAACCTTGAAAATTTCATATAAAACAACAAATTTATGTCAGGAAATGGTATAATGATCTCAGATTATTTGTGAGGTGATCCTATGTCTTTTGCTAAGAATGAATAATTTCTTATTCACAGAAGAAGGGACCAGGGCTATCAGCTGTCCTGCCGGAAATGCCCCGAAAAGCTGTAGCTATATCAAGCAGACAGGGCAATGCCGGTCAGAGGACTTTTAGCCACAAAGCTTCGGTTCGGAATTAAACTTGCGGCATTGAATTTTAAGAAACTGTCAGCCTATCTGGACAGTCTGGATCAATGCGCCTTACTTTCAGCAAACAGCTAAAAAAGTAACAAAGAATCTGAATGTATGTTAATGGAAAACACTACTAATATGAAATATTTGTTGTCTTATATGAAATTTTCAAGGCACGTTAGTTAATGAGTTACTATAAAACGAGTGTTTTGACGCCCATATCATTTTATAAAAATGACTAGTCAATATTACTAAATTCAAAGGTTAATTTTCCTATATCTTACAATATACTATCTATGATATCTTTCAGATAAGTAAAAGCGCGCGTAAAAAACTTAAAATAATCTTGGAGGATTATCACAATGAGAGATAAGAATAATTGAGAGATTGCAAAATCTCAAATGTTTGGATACGCACTTTTTGGCTGTGGAGCTAATTGTCTGGGTGGTATTCTTGGTTCTTTTTAACACTGTATCTGACCGACAATCTGCTGTTGTCCATGTCGTTTATTGCTTTTATGATGTCTGCCGGACGTATTATCAACGCAGTGACAGAATTTTTAAGCGGTTTTATCATTGACCGGACACACACTTTGTCTCTGGGTAAATATGACGCTCAGGCTGCAAATAATGGCATTGCACAATCTTCTGTCACCCTGTTTGCTGAAAGATGCGGATATGCAGTCGTTCCTTTGGTCTGTAGCATTTTGTTAGTTTTGATTAGTAACTTTATGAATGCAGATGAAGAAGTTATAAAATTGAGAAATACTCAATAAAGGAGAGAATTCTAATGACACAATTATTCAATAAATTTTATATTCCTGAAGATGTAGGCATTTCCTCTGTAGCTATTGCCCAGTTTCTGAAAGAATGTGATGAAATAAATTATAAATTGCGGACTCTTCATATTGTTCGCCATGATAAAGCGATAGCAGAAGTTTCCAAATATCCGTTTTGTGCACTTGATAAAAGATTGGTATATTCCGTAAGCAAAACATTTACATCCACGGCTATAGGGATTGCGGTAAAAGAAGGTTTGTTGCGGGTAGATGATTTCGTTCTTGATTATTTTCCGGAATGTCGAGATTTGGACATGGATGATGCAGCCCGTACCATAAAAATTTGCCATCTTTTGACTATGAGTACGGGTCATGGCGTGGATACAGTGGGAGATATGTGCAATGGCATAAGACCCTGGCCGGAAATCTTTTTTACCAGAAAAATAGTATATGAGCCAGGAACTCATTTTGTCTATAATTCCGGAGGAACTTATATGCTGTCAGAACTTATCAGCCGTGTGACTGGCATGTGCCTGAAAGATTGGTTACAGACGCATCTATTTGATCCTCTGGAGATTACAGATGTCAGTTGGGATAAACATGGAGATGTTAACACTGGAGCATGGGGGCTTTTGATTGCTCCACGTGATCTCACAAAACTGGGACTTTTGTACTTACATAAAGGTGTTTACAATGGCATACGCATTCTCACGGAAGAATGGGTTACGGAGGCATCATACCCCCACATTTCCACAAACGTGCAGGGATGTGCCGGATGGGGCCGCCACTATGGATATCAAATTTGGGAGAACAGTCCGGGGAGCTATCGTGCTGATGGAGCATTTGGCCAGTATTGCATGGTATTTCCGAAAATGGATATGGTTATTACAACTACTGCTGAAGAAACGGATGGAAGCAGAATTTTCCCTCTGATTGAAAAGTATATCCTTAATAACATAACTGAGCAGCCGAAACCTCGTGATGCATGGTGTTACCAATACATGAAAAACGTAATGAACCAGTGGGAAACTCCTATTGTATATTCGCCGAGTGCTTCTTATCTAATGCATATGCTTCAGGGAAAAGAATTTGATTTACGCAGTCGTACATCAGATGAAAAACATACTCTTCGCTTTGAAATTGGCAACAGCCGTATGGAGTTTGTAATCGATGAAATACAGACTATTCACAGTTCCTGTACTGTTGATTTATTTGGAGAAACCACATATGCAATTGAAATTCCGTCAAATAGCCCACTTATTGGAGACGAACAGAGAAACCGTATTTGGAAATATGCTGCCCATCACAGTTGGGTAGACCAGAGTACCCTTATTTTGACTATATGCTGGCAGGAAACCGGGCATTCACAAACATGGAAATTCTATTTTCATGAAAATACCTTGACTTTGATTGTCACAGATGGTACTAAAGGAATGTTTGAATTGTCTGGTGCGGTGAGTGACCGGAATGTAAGATTTGCTGATATGATTTTTGATGGTGCTTTTAGATAGAAACACGTAAAAATACTCCGGGGATTTTTATTTTTCCCCGGAGTATTTCTGTCAATATCATCATCTCTTCCTTCAATAAACGCCAGGATATCATCCAGTGATCTGTCACTATGAGAATACGCTTCATAAAGAGTAGTTTTTATCTTTTCAGATTTTCCGTATTATCCTTCTTCTTTTCCGGTATACTTCTTCCATTTGACACTCCCCACAGCAAGGGGTTTTACGACGCATTGGATAAGCAGCAAGCTTTCGGATCACGCCATTATCCCTTACAGAATAATGGATTGCATCGATGTAGAGAATAGGATAGACCTCGTCCAGTGGCCGGTTCTGCCAGTCTTCAATCCGTGGCAGAATCTTATCCGTCACATCAGAAATTTGAACGCAAAGCAAAAAATTCCCCCGCACCAGCTACTTCCGGTACAGGGGATTTGTCATACTTTATTTTGTTTTCTTCTTTAAAAATCCAATCGATGTCTTACAGATCAGTTTATCGAAAATCATAAACATTGCCGGCAGAATCAGGATAACAACGACCATACTGATGATCGCGCCCCGTGCAAGCAGAGTACAGATGGAACCGATCATCTCAACCTGAGAGTAGCAGGCTACACCGAAGGTTGCGGCAAAGAAACTCAGGCCACTGCTGATGATGGACGGCATACTGGTCTTATGCGCAATACTGATAGCTTCTTTTTTGTCTTTTCCATTCTGGCGCTCTTTCTGATAACGGGTTGTCATCAAGATCGCGTAGTCCACGGTTGCACCGAGCTGAATCGCTCCGATTACGATGCTGGCCACGAATGGAAGGCTGGTTCCCTGATAATACGGGATTGCCATATTCAGCATAATTGCAAACTCGATGACTGCTACCAGAATAATCGGCAGAGAAATCGATTTGAAGATCAGCAGAATGATGATAAAGATTGCACCAATGGAAAGCACGTTTACGTTGACAAGGTCAGCATCGGTAACATCCTGCAGGTCTTTCATCAACGGTGCTTCACCGATGACCATTCCATTTTTATCGTAGGATTTTACGATTTTGTCAATCGCTTTGACCTGTTCGTTTACTTCATCTGTTGCGGACTCATATTCAGAGCTCACAAATGCAAGCTCATACTCATCGCTCTGCAGCATGCTTCGGAGATTTTCCGGGATCATGGATTCCGGAATCGTCGGCCCGAGCAGGGAACTCATGCTGATGGTCGATTTGACACCTTTTACGTTGCCGATCTCCTCCATCATTTTCTTTTTCTGTTTGGAATCCATATCGCGGTCCATCATGACGATGTGCATGTTGCTGACGTTGAACTGCGCTTTTACTTCATCGTTTGCCACGTTACAGTCCAGGGTAGATGGAAGGGAACGTGCGATGTTGTAATAAATCTGGGTATGATTGTTTCCGTAGATCGACGGGAACAGCAGAACCAGGAAGATCACAACCCATACTTTATAATGTTTGGTGATAAAGGCGGACGGTTTATCCAGGCTTTTTACCAGCGGTTTGTGTCTCGTTTTCTCAATTGCCTTGTCAAATACCAGAACCATGGCCGGCAGGACGGTGACACAGCAGACAACGCCGATCAAAACACCTTTTGCCATAACGATACCAAGGTCGCGGCCAAGGGCAAAGGTCATAACACACAGTGCCAGGAAACCGGCTACGGTGGTAACGGAGCTTCCGGCTACGGATTTGAACGTGTTGGCGATTGCATGGCCCATCGCACGCTCTTTGTCATCCGGGAAACGCTTTTTATTCTCCTCGAAACTGTTCAGCAGGAAGATGGAGTAGTCCATCGTAACACCAAGCTGCAGCACGGCGGTCAGCGCTTTTGTGATGTAGGAAGTCTCACCAAGGAACACGTTGCTTCCCAGGTTGTAAAGGATTGCAAGTCCGATACTTAACAGGAACAGGATCGGAACAACGAAGGAAGTCGATGTCAGCTCGATGACAACGAGGCTCAAAACTGCGGCGATGACAACGTAAACCGGCAGCTCTTTTAATGCTACGTTTTTGATATCGGTAACAACACCGGTCATACCGCCGATGAAGCACTGCTCGTTCGCAATTTTACGAAGATCCTCGATTGCCTCCATGGAGTCATCGGAAGAAGTCGTATTATCGAACAGAACGAGCATCATGGTTGCATCCCCATTGTAGAATGCTTTCCGGAGTTTTTCCGGGATCATCTCAACCGGCACGCTGATGTCTGCCACATCGTCATACCATAAAACTTCTTTTACGTGGTTTACCTGCTCGAATTTTTCTTCGAGTTTCTGTACGTCCTTCATTTCCATGTTTTCCACGACAACCATGGAGAACGCACCCATGCCGTATTCATCTACCAGAATGTCCTGTCCTTTTACAGTTTCCAGATGCTCCGGCAGATAGCTGAGCAGATCATAGTTTACTTTCGTTGCTGCCATTCCGATGACTGACGGAATAATCAGCAGAAATCCAATGATCAGCATCAGAATCCTGTGCTTGGCAATCCATTTGCCAACTTTAACCATTTTCATTCATCTCCTCTGATTCATTTTTAACTTGTTTTTCTAGTACCACATCTTACAACTTAAATGACTATTAGTCAATATTTGAAATGGTGAAAAATGAATTTTGGTCATTTTTTGTTTACTTTTACAAAAAATAACGGAAATCGGAAATGGGAATCGTTGATTTTTCTGCGCATCAAAAAAGAGTGCCTGGCTCCTTCGTCCTGACACTCTTTTTTATGCATTTTTTTATTTCACTTCAACCAGCTCAATCTCAAAATTCAGCTCTTTTCCAGCCATCTCATGGTTGGCATCAAACGTGATATTGGTCTCGTCTTTTGCAGTAACTTTTACCGGGAACGGCTGGCCATACTGGTTCTGCAGATAAACCTGCTGTCCGATCTCTACTTCCTCTGCTCCCGGAAGCTGTGCGATCGCAACGGTGAAAATTGCGTTCGGATCCGGCATTCCGTAAGCCTCCTCCGGCATCAGATGGATGTTGACTTTTTCGCCGACTTCCATCTCTGCAACGGCTGCATCGAAGCCGCGGATCATCTGCCCCACACCGCAGATGAACTCGAGCGGTTCGCCGCGGTCGTAGGAAGAATCAAACTGGGTTCCATCGTTGAAGGTTCCTCTGTAGTGGGTACGGCAGGTTTTTCCGACATTCTTACCTTCCATAACCGGAGTCGGTGCACCGCATCCGCCGCCGCAGGTTCCGCAGGAACCGCCGCAGGAGCTCTCCTCTTCCTCATGGCTTCCGCAGTGGTCGCCGCAGGAATGGCCTTCCTCGTGATCGTGGTGATCGCAGGTTGCACCTGCAGATGTGAGCGTTCCGTTTAAGTAAGCTTCCACCGCTGCATCCACATCTCCTTCCGCTCCGGAGCAGAGCTCTACGCCTGCCTCAGCAAGAGCAGCCTGTGCACCGCCGCCGATGCCGCCGCAGATCAGAACATCCACGCCCTGCTCGGAAAGAAGGCCTGCCAGTGCGCCGTGGCCGGTTCCGTTGGATCCGATCACTTCGCTGGAAACCACCTGATTGTCTTCTACTTCGTAAACCTTAAAATTCTCTGTTTTTCCAAAATGCTGGAAAATATTCCCGTTATCGTATGTAACTGCAATTTTCATCTAACTAAATCCTCCGTAGTTTTTTTCTTACGCCTCTTTTTCCTGCATAAAGGCTTCAATCTGGTCTGGATCACGCATCAGATTCTCGGAAAGAACCTCGCATCCGTCCTCTGTAATCAGGATATCATCCTCGATCCGGATTCCGATCTCCCACTCATCAATATAAAGACCCGGCTCATCGGTGATGATGGCGCCTGGACGCAGCTTGTCGTCCATGCCGCGGTCACATCGTGTACATCAATGCCGAGGTGATGGGAAACGCCGTGCATGTAATAGGTTCCGACATCCTCTTTCTTCTCGATCAGGCCAAGTTTCACACAGCCCTCGCCGAGAACATCCTTTGCGATATCGTCGAGCTCTTTTAATGTCATACCCGGTTTTGCTGCTTTTGCAACGGCGCGGTTTGCTGCCAGAACAACGTCGTAAACCTGTCTCTGACGGTCCGTATATTTTCCGTTGACTGGATACGTTCTGGTGATATCTGCGCAGTAGCCCTGGAATTTTGCTCCGAGGTCCATCAGAAGCAGGGTCTCATCCTCGCACACGTCACGGTTGGTGTCGTAGTGCAGCATCGTTCCGTTTGCACCGCTTCCTGCGATCGTCGGGAATGCGGTTCCGTCTGCTCCCTCGTGGAAAATCTTGTACTCGAAATCAGCCTGTGCCTGATACTCGGTGCAGCCCGGTTTCAGGTTTTTCATTACAAATTTCAGCGCATCATCCGTGATTTTGATTGCCTGGCGGACAAGTGCGATCTCATCCGCATCCTTCTGCATACGCAGTGCCGCGATGACAGGCGCAATGTCTTTGATCGGTCTGCCCGGGAATTTCTTTGCAAACTCCTCTGCCTTTACCATGTTGTAGTCCGGCAGATCCTCGAACTGATAGCGGTAGCAGTCGAAATACAGGGTTCCGATGTCCTCGCGTGCCATCAGACGGTTTACCATACCCTCAAAGGAATCCAGGAAACGAACGTCGTCGATTCCGGTAATCTCCTGTGCCTCGGATACGGTTACTTTTCTTCCAAACCATCTCTCCTGGCTCGGATCCGCTTTCTCGATAAACAGAATGGATTTCTCCTCTTTTGCGGTCTTTTTCATCATCAGGATCATGTGATCTCTGCGAAGGCCGGTCAGATAGAAAAAGTTGCGGTTTGCTTCAAACGGCAGATATTCGTCTGCGCTGACATGCAGCTCGATTCCAGAAAACAAAAGCAGTGCGGAATCCTGGTCCATTTTATCAAAAACCTGTTTTCTTCTTTCTGTAAAGTTCATCTGTCTTTCCTCACTTTCTTTTAGAGCCTGCCAAGATCTGTTTTCGGCTCCTCTACTAAGATAACACGTTCGTGCTTTTTTTCCTACCTTTTTCCTGCTTTTCTATGAAAATTCTTATTTTATTCCGCACCTTCCAGTCCTTTGACAACTTCCAGCGCTTTTTCGAGCTGCACATCGCTCGTCGAGTCATCCGGCAGCTCCACCTCGACATCCGGCGCGATACCGACCTTGTGGATGTCGTTGCCGAGCGGCGTGTAATAATGGGCAATCGTCAGCTTCACCACACTGCCGTCGGAGAGCTGGAATGTGTTCTGGACAATGCCTTTTCCGAATGTCGTCGTTCCGACAATCGTTCCGATGCCGTAATCTTTGACTGCTCCCGTGAAGATTTCTGCCGCACTTGCCGTATTTTCATTGACCAGCACGACGAGTGGAATCGAGATCGGGGTATCGCCGTCGCAGGTATACTCTTCCCGTTTTCCATTTTTATCCTCGGTATACACGATGAGTCCCTCCGGCAGGATCTGGCGCAGGGTGTCACAGACTGCCGTCACGAGGCCGCCCGGATTGCCGCGCAGATCGATGATCAGGCGCTCCATGCCCTGATCCTGCAGTGACTGGTATACTTTCTGGAACTGCTCGGAGGTAAGCCCTGTAAACTCGCTGATGGCCAGATAGCCGATCTTGTCGTCCAGCATTTTACCGTCTGCCACAATCGCCGCAAGCTTCTCTTTTTTGACTTCCGTTTCAATCAGATCCGCCTCGCCTTCCCGCTCGATGGAAAGCGTCACGGTGTCGTTCTCGCTGTTTTTCAGAAGACCGACCGCATCGTTGAGGTTTAAGCCTTCGAGTGTCTGCCCGTCAATCTTCACAATACGGTCATCCGCCTGAATACCGGCCTTCGCCGCCGGGGTATCGTCCTGTACGCCGGTGACCTGCAGCTTATCGCCGTCCAGCGTCACCGTAACACCGATGCCCTGATAGTAACCCTCCTGCGCTGTCTTGATCGCTTCGTATTCCTCTTTCGTGTAATACGTAGAATACTTGTCGCCGAGGCCGCTGATCATCCCTTTATACATCGCATTCGACAGCTCTGTGTCATCCACATCGCCCGCGTAAAGCTGGCTGATCATCGCTTTGATCGCCGCCGTCTTCCGCCACGACCAGAAGCCGCCGGGGTGGTCCGCACTGCTTCCCGGCCAAAGAAACGTTGTTCCGACAAGCACGATCATTACAAGCGCCAGCATGGAAATCATGCCCGCAAAGTAGCTCTTCCGCATCTCATTTTTTCGGTTTTTCTTTCTGTTTCTGCGCTTTTTCGGTTTTTCCTGCTCTGCCGCTTTTACGCCCTCTTTTTCTTCCTTCATCAGTTCTTCCAAAATATGCCTCCCAATCGAAAGATCCCGGAATCTTTTGACGGATTCCGGGACTTATTTTTACTTCATTATATTGTCTAATCCTATCAGACTTTCAAGTGTTTTCGAATCGTAAAGATACTGCCGACAAGACCGATTCCCATACCGAGAATGAGTCCGACCGGAAGCAGAATCCGGAAGACGGCCGATACCGGCATGAATGCCATAAAGTTCGACAGTACGCTGAACTCCGCCATAACGTAGCTGATGACTCTGTTGTATACAACGTACAGCAGCCCCAGCGGAATCGCTGCTCCGACAAGACCGATCAGGATACCCTCGATCAGGAACGGAGCCCTTACAAACAGGTTCGTCGCACCGATCAGCTTCATGATACCGATCTCCTCTTTCCGGACCGAAATACCGATCGTGACGGTATTGCTGATCAGGAAAACAGATACGGCAAGAAGAATCAGGATGATCGCGATGGAAACGTAGCCAATGACACGGTTCATCGTCGTCAACGTTGTTGTTGCGCCCTCGGCCTGTTTAACCTCACGGACACCGTCCAGCGAGCGGATATACTCAGCCAGTGCATCCTGCGTCTCTACCTGGTATACGTAAACCTCGTAGTGAGCAGAAGTTGCGAGCGGGTTGTCGTTTGGCTTAAAGCCGTCCTTGTATTCCTCTTTTCCTTCGAAATACTGTTTTGCAAAGTTTTCCCACGTCTCATCCGCGGAAACATACTTACATTCCTTGACCACATCGGTCTTGGCCTTGATCTCCGTTCCGATCTCATCGATCGTCGCCTGATCCGCATCTTCGTTGAAGAAAACGGTCATGGATACGTCTGTCTCGGCATTTTTTACGATGTAGTTAAAGTTGATGACAACCGCAAAGAAGATACCGAACAGAAAGATACAGGCTCCCATGGTTGCGATGGATGCCAGCGAGAACATCTTGTTTCTCCAGATGTTTTTGACACCCTGTTTGATGCTGTAGCCCAGTGTACTAAACCTCATGGTACTCGCCCTCCTTCTCATCGCTGACTACCACGCCTTTTCGCATGGTAATAACGCGTTTTTTCATGGAGTTGACGATCTCACGGTTGTGGGTTACCACAAGAACGGTCGTTCCTCTGTTGTTGATTTCCTCCAGGAGCTTCATAATCTCCATGGAGTTTCCCGGGTCCAGGTTTCCGGTCGGCTCGTCCGCCAGAAGAATGTCAGGCCGGTTGACAATGGCTCTTGCCACGGCAACTCGCTGCTGCTCTCCTCCGGAAAGCTCCTTCGGGAAGGATTTGTACTTCTCTGCCAGTCCGACCAGCGTCAGGACTTCCGGCACGCGCTTTTTGATGACGCGGTTCGGTTTCTCGATGACACGCTGTGCGAATGCTACGTTTTCATAGACATTCCGGTCTTTTAAAAGGCGGAAATCCTGGAATACGACGCCGACACCGCGGCGGTATTTCGGCACTCTCCAGCGTTTCATTTTATTTAAGATCTGTCCGTTTACCTTAATGGTACCGGATGTGGGCTCGAGTTCTTTCAAAAGGAGCTTGATCAGCGTCGATTTTCCAGAACCGCTGTTTCCCACGATAAAGACGAATTCCCCCTTCTCGATGTGTAAGGATACGTTGTTGACGGCCGGCTGGCCTTTCGCGTAACTCTTACTTACACTATCCAATGTTATCATGCAATTCCTCCTTCAAGGGTTCTCGCTTAATAATCGAGCGTTTCCATGTATTTCATGTACTGCACAACCATAAGCGCAATCTTGAATGTGATCGCATCTTCAAAAACTCTAAGATCGAGTCCCGTGCTCTTCTGCAGCTTATCCAGCCGATAGACAAGGGTATTTCGGTGTATATAAAGCTGTCTCGAGGTTTCCGAGACATTCAGAGAATTTTCAAAGAATTTATTGATCGTTGTCAGTGTCTCTTCATCAAAGTCATCCGGCGATTTGTTGCCAAAAATCTCTTTGATGAACATTTTGCACAGTGGGATCGGAAGCTGGTAAATCAGACGGCCGATACCCAGTGAGCTGTATGCATAGATATCATTCTCAGCGGAGAAGATTTTTCCGACGTCCATCGCCATTCTGGCTTCTTTGTAGGAACGCGATACTTCTTTGATCTCCTTGACAATGGTACCGTAAGCAACGTGGGTTTTCCCCTCCTCATCTCTTCCTGCTGCTTCCAGAATGGTGGCTGCCACTTTGTTCATCTGGGCATAATCCTCACCTGGAGCAAGTTCCTTGACGATGATAATGTTTTTCTCATCGACGGCAGTTATAAAGTCACCGGATTTGGTACCGAGCAGACTCTTGACGCTTTCCAGCGCCCCGCTGTTTTTATCCGGATTTGTCTCAAGAATAAATACAAGGCGGCGTGCTTCCACTTCAATATGTAACTTCTTCGCCCTGTTGTAGATGTCGACCAGCAGCAGGTTGTCGAGCAGCAGATTCTTGATAAAGTTGTCTTTATCGAAGCGCTCCTTGTAGGCGGTAAGGAGGCCCTGAATCTGGAAGGTAACCATTTTCCCGATCAGGTGAATGTCATCGTTTCCGCCTTTTACAACCAGAATGTACTCCAGCTGGTGTTCATCGTATACTTTAAAAAACTGATAATTTTTCATGGTCTGGGAATCTGCCTGAGACTGCGCAAACGTTACAATATCATTCTGGCTGATCTCAACCTCCGGAAACGTCGTTACCAGAACCTTTCCTTCTACATCAGTCACGCAGAGTTCGACACGCGAAATATTTTTGATTCCCTCAATGGTACTCTGTAAAATCTGATTTGAAATCATATTTTCTTCCCTCTTTCATCCTATAGTTTGTCTCCGGCTGCACCCGCTTTCATTGCCAGGCATATCCACACCCCTATGGTTCTGCGCCTGATGCAAAGTACCTCACAGATATACTTATTTTAATACAAAATAGACAAAAAAGGAAGAGAAAACACAACATTTATACCACAAAATACGTAAAAAGGTCAGGAGAAATCCGTCTGGAAGCCCTCTCCTAAGACCTCTCTTGCATCCGACACAACGACAAACGCGTCCGGATCGATCGTTCCTACGATCTGTTTGAGCTGCGGGATCTGTTTTTTGCCCACAACACAGAATACCATCATACGCTCTTCGCCCGTGTACATTCCCTTGATGTGGATGCCGGACGCGCCGCGGTCGAGTTCTTTCATGAGCTCATCGGCTACCTGCTCCGGATGCGCGGTAATGATAAACGCGGATTTCGCATAATTCATACCTTCCATCAGGGCATCCGTCATTTTCGTCGTCACGTAGATTGCCACGATCGCATAGAGCGAAGCGTGGATACCGAAGACAAAAATACCGGCGATGACGATGATTCCATCAAGCACCTGCATAACCTGTGCAACGGAATAGTGGCGCAGCTTTCTCTGGATCAGAGCCGCCATCATATCCGTTCCGCCCGTCGTTCCGTTTCCGATAAAGACAAGGCCGATGCCGGCTCCCATCAGAACGCCGCCAAAAAGTGCGGAGAGCATCCTGTCATCCGGCACCAGCTGCAGAACCGGGAGAACGGCAAACCAGAACGTGTTCATCAGGGTTCCAAAAATGGTTTTCACAAGAAAATCACGGCTCATGCGGATTCCAAAAAGAAAGAGCGGAATGTTCAGCACAAGGTTCGTCACCCAGAGCGGAACTCCTTTTCCGAACAGCATCTGGCTCAGTTGTTTGATGACGATTGCAAGACCGGAAAATCCTCCGGTAACAAGCCCCGCCGGGTCGTAAATCGAGCTGGTCGCAACCGCCATGACCGCGGTTCCCAGCGTAATCAGCAGATAATCTCTCCACTGCTGTTTGTTCCGTATCCAGTTCATGAACTTCAACCGTCCTTTTCGCTGTTATATTTTGTTACCATCCACTTGAACGTATTCTTCTTTAGCAGAGTTCCCCACCAGCTCGTTTTTATACCGGCCTCGTTCTGCAGTGTTGAGTGTTCGCCAAGGCTCAGCCAGATTTTCGCGCTGATTTTGCTGCTGTTTTCCAGAACGAAACGATCCTGCCGCGTTCCTGCAAGGCCGCTCACAATCACGTCCGTCGTCTGGCTGTTGATCTCGTTGACCAGGCTGTCAAACGCGGATTCCTCCAGCGTCTCGACAACAGCACCGCCTCCGATCTCAATGCCGGGATACGTTTCTGTCAGATATTTCTGCAGTGTCTGCAGTTCTTCCTCAGTGTCGCCCAGTACGAAAATCCGGCTTTTCTTCTGAATCAGTCCCCAGAAAAAGCGTGCGATGAACTCGTTCGTCTCCACTTCCTCATAGGACGGCGTCTCCGGGTCAATTCCTGCTGCCTCCAGCACCTCGGTTTCCCCGATGACCGTCAGATCCAGATCTTCGATATACTGTTTCCACGTCGGTTCCTTGCTCGCCTGCATCAGCATCTGCATTGTAACAATCCCGATGGTGTTCAGCTTATCGTTCGAGAGGTATTCCTCTGCAATCTCCATTGCCGCATCGACGCGGTAATGTTTCAGCTTCACACCTAAAATTTCCAGTTCTGCATTCATTGTTCTGTATACTTCTGTTTTCCTTCGAAATCCAGAAGCGTTTCCTCCATGTTTTCCTGCCGTTTCTTCCGGCAGCGCTGTCCGCCTTTTTCTTCTGGCAACAGCTAATCTTCATTATACTAAAAAAAGAGGCTGTTGTCAAAAACAGCCTCTTTTTCTGCCCTGTTTTCACAGAATTTTTACAATTTAGCGGATCGTCTGCGGATTGTTTCAACTCACAGTCGGTATTTTCACGGAGTCTGACATGTCGAAAATAGTTCGACTGTGACTTGCCTCATGTCAGTGGAGGATACCGATTTCTCTCCGCCCGCCACTGCCGTTGTGTTTCTTTTAACAATTCATCCCACCGCTTTAGAAGTGGGAGACTTCTTGTCTACTAGGGTTAAACCTCAAACATCAGATCGCCGTAGGACGGCATCGGCCACATCTCTTTGTCTACGATCATTTCCAGTTTGTCAACCGGTGCACGGAGTGCCTCCATAGCCGGAGCAACTTTCTCGTAGTAGTATTTTGCTTTTGCTTCGCCGTCTTCCATCTCGCATCCTGCATTCTCGATTGCGATCAGCTCGTCGAGTGCTTTCTGGGTCTCCTCAAGCAGTGCACTTGTCTCGTTCAGCAGATTCTTCTGTACACCAACTGCCGTAACACCTGCTGCGGTGATGGTGTTGATGGATCCAGCCAGGGAAGTCGCATATTTGATGACTGCCGGGATGATCTGTTTGCTTGCCATGTCGATCATGGTCTTTGCTTCGATGTTGATGGTCTTTGCATAGTTCTCGAATTTAACTTCTGCACGGGATACCAGCTCTGCCTCGGTGAATACTTTGAAATCGCCGAACAGTTTGATTGCGGTATCAGTGGTCAGTGCCGGGATTGCGTACACCATGGATTTGATGTTCGGAAGTCCTCTTCTCTCTGCCTCAGCTAACCACTCATCTGCATATCCGTCGCCATTGAAGATGATTCTCTGATGCTCACTTAAGTTCTTCTTGATCAGATCATGGACAGCGTCCTCAAAGTTTTCAGCGCCTTCCAGTACATCGCATGCATCGCGGAATGCTTCTGCAACGATGGTGTTCAGTACGATGTTCGGAGCTGCAACGGAGTCACGGGAACCAACCATACGGAACTCGAATTTGTTTCCGGTGAAGGCGAACGGTGAGGTTCTGTTACGGTCGGTAGCGTCTTTCTTGAGATCCGGAAGCGTCTTAACACCAGTCTCCAGAACGCCCTCTTTTTTACTCTTGGTTGCATTTCCGGTGCTGATCAGCTGCTCAACAACGTCCTCCAGCTGCTCGCCAAGGAATACGGAAATGATGGCCGGCGGTGCCTCGTTGGCTCCCAGTCTGTGATCGTTTCCCGGATCGGCTGCGGACTCACGGAGCAGATCTGCGTGAACATCAACAGCTTTCAGGACGCAGCTTAACACAAGCAGGAACTGAATGTTCTCGTGCGGTGTTTTGCCCGGCTCAAGAAGGTTGATGCCGTCATCTGTGGTGATGGACCAGTTGTTATGTTTTCCGGAACCGTTGACACCTGCGAACGGTTTCTCATGCAGCAGGCATTTCAGTCCGTGCTGGCATGCAACTCTCTTTAAGGTCTGCATTACGAGCTGGTTGTTGTCGACTGCTACGTTTGCCTCGGAATAGATGGAAGCCAGCTCATGCTGTGCCGGTGCAACCTCATTGTGCTGTGTCTTTGCGGTAACGCCCATCTTCCACAGCTCAATGTTGACCTCCTTCATAAAGGAAGCAATTCTCTGACGGATGGTTCCGAAATAGTGATCGTCCATCTCCTGTCCTTTTGGAGGCATTGCGCCGAACAGGGTACGGCCGGTGTAGATCAGGTCTTTTCTCTGCAGGAATTTCTCTGCATCTACCAGGAAGTATTCCTGCTCCGGTCCTACGGAAGGAGTTACTTTCTTGGAAGTGGTGTTTCCGAACAGTTTTAACAGACGCAGGGACTGTACATTCAGAGCTTCCATGGAACGAAGAAGCGGTGTTTTCTGGTCAAGCGCCTCTCCTGTGTAGGAGCAGAATGCAGTCGGAATGCAGAGGGTTGCGCCTGCTGCGTCCTGACGAACGAAAGCCGGTGAGGTGCAGTCCCATGCTGTATATCCTCTTGCCTCAAAGGTAGCACGCAGTCCACCGGACGGGAAAGAAGATGCATCCGGCTCGCCTTTGATCAGCTCTTTACCGGAGAAGCTCATCAGTACTTTGCCGTTCGGCATCGGTGCTGTAATAAAAGAATCGTGCTTTTCTGCAGTTGTACCAGTCAGCGGCTGGAACCAGTGTGTATAGTGTGTTGCTCCTTTTTCAATTGCCCATTCTTTCATCTCATGTGCAATCGTATCTGCAGTAGCAAGATCCAGCTCACCGCCTTCTTCGATGATCTTTTTCAGCTTCTTGTAAACATTTTTTGGAAGACGTTCCTGCATTACAGTGTCATTGAATACATTTTCGCCAAAGATTTTGGCCGGATTTACATATTCTCCCATTTTCTTTCTTCCTTTCCATTTGTGAATTTTGCGATGCGACCTTCCCGCCGGACTCTAAAAAGGTCCTGATACAAGAAAAAGGGGTTCTCAAAAAGCAGCTAAGGAAAGCTAAGTTTTTGTAGAACGCCCTTGTTTTACATTCGCATATGGATTTGATTTCCAACTGATACTAAAATAACTCAAAAACTTAAAAAACGCAAGTGCTTTTTTGAACTCAGTCCCTTTTTCGTATTATTTTACAAAACTTTCCTAATTCAGGCGAAAAAATTAGCGGATTCGATGAAAGCTTTCGCGGCAGTCGTCAAGATCTCGTGCAAGCACGGACTTCGACTCGTTGCTCGCGAAAAAAAATACTGTGCGGACCCTGAGGAGGAAGTCCCCCAGGAATCCTGCACAGCATTTTCGTGCTTAAACTCAGGCTTTGTTTGCAGAACCGAACAGTTCGATTTTCTCTCTTACAGTAGCTTTGATAGCTTCTGCGCCAGGAGCAAGGAGTTTACGAGGATCGAATCCTTTACCCTGCTGATCTTTGCCCTCTTCGATGTATTTACGGGTAGCTGCTGCGAATGCAAGCTGGCACTCTGTATTTACATTGATTTTGGAAACGCCAAGGTCAATGGCTTTCTTGATCATGTCATCCGGGATACCTGTACCACCGTGAAGAACGAGCGGCATAGTTCCTGTCAGCTCCTGTACAGCTGCCAGAGTCTCAAAGCTCAGTCCCTGCCAGTTAGCCGGGTATACACCGTGGATATTGCCGATACCTGCTGCAAGCATATCTACACCGAGGTCTGCAATCATCTTGCACTCGTTCGGATCAGCGCATTCGCCCATACCTACAACACCATCTTCTTCTCCACCGATAGAACCAACTTCTGCTTCCAGAGACATTCCTTTCTCTTTGCAAACAGCTACCAGTTCTTTTGTTTTTGCAACGTTCTCTTCGATCGGATAATGAGATCCGTCAAACATGATGGATGAGAAACCTGCTTCGATGCATTTGTAGCATCCTTCGTAGGTTCCGTGGTCCAGATGCAGAGCAACCGGAACAGTGATGTTCAGTTCTTCGATCATAGCTTTTACCATAGCAGCTACAGTTTTGAAACCTGTCATGTATTTTCCTGCACCCTCAGATACGCCAAGGATAACCGGAGAATTCATCTCCTGTGCGGTAAGAAGGATGGATTTTGTCCACTCCAGGTTGTTGATGTTAAACTGACCAACTGCATAGTGGCCAGCTTTTGCTTTGTCCAACATTTCTTTTGCTGATACTAACATAGCTCAAATGACCTCCTGTGTCTGTAATTGTGCCGTGTACCGTTTTCAGGCTTACGGCATACTTGTTACTTTCATAACTGGTTTTATTATACAACATCTTTCTGCAAATGCCAAATGGTTTTCGTAGCGAAATCCATTTTTTTGCACTTTTTTGTGAAAAACTTATCAAAAAGCCGTGCCTACTTATTGTTCAGAACCAGTTCCATGGCATGTTTGCGCGCTTCGATGCAGACATAGCCGTGATCTCCGCCGTATTCGCCGTCCAGAGTCCAGGAAATCTCCTGGTTGGACTCGATGATGATGCGGTCGGTCTTGAACGAATCGATGAGGTCTGTGTGATCCTCCTGCATCAGCAGGGACGCAATGATCTCATTCAGTTCCAGCGGGTTTTTCGGGCGTTTGATCAGGGTTACCTCGAAGAGTCCGTCATCCAGGCGTACATCCTGTCCCGGCAGGTTTTTGAAGCCGCCGACGGACTTGGCATTCGTCACCATACCGTAGATATACTCTCCCTCAAAGGTTTCCCCGTTTGCCTCGACTTTAATCCAGTACGTCGGCACATTCCAGATCCGTTTGGATCCCTCCAGCAGGTATGCCAGATGGCCGAGAATGTTTTTCATGTGCTGGTCTGTCTCATAGGAAACATCCGTGAAAAGGCCGAATGCAGCGATGTAGACAAAGCTGTCGTTGTTGAACGCTCCCACATCACAGGAATACAGGTTTCCCTCGATGATATCCTTTGCCGCCTGTACCATATCTTTCGAAATAGAAAGACTGTTTGCAAAATCATTGGTGCTTCCGGCCGGAATATAACCGATCGGAACGCGCTGATCCACTTCCATCAGGCCGCTGACAACTTCATCCAGTGTTCCGTCGCCCCCGCTGCAGACAACGAGATCCACCTGCGGCGCAAGCTCCTTTGTCTTTTCGAAACCATCTCCGACTGCCTGCGTCGGGTGGACAATGACTTCATATCCGCCTTTTACAAAAACATCGATAATTTCAAACAGTTTACTTTTAATCTGTGCTTTTCCGGAAAACGGATTAAAAATAAACAACATTTTTTTCTTGCTCTCCATGCAAATGCTCTCCTTTGTATCCCATTTTAGCTGTTCTGTATTCTGTATTGTACCTTATTCGCAAAGCAGATGCAACCCCGTACATTGCCACAATTTCGCAATTGTGTCATATAAAATATGATATACAACAAAACAGGAGCCACCTACTAAGAGGCAGCCCCTGCGGATTTCAAAACTATTTACAGATTAAACCAGCTCGATTACAACTTCCATAGCTGCATCACCTTTACGCGGTCCGATCTTGATGATACGGGTATATCCGCCGTTACGGTCTGCATATTTCGGAGCGATCTCATCGAACATTTTCTGTGGCATATCGATGGACTTGGTGTTTTTCTTGCGTCCTGCTGCTTCGGTCGGAACCTCTGTTACAGGATAGAAGAAGCTTGCCATCTGACGTCTAGCGTGAAGTCTGGACGGAAGATCTTTTTTGATCTCTTTCTGAACTTCATCGTATACGGTAACTTTTTTGCCGTCTTTTACTTCTTTCACACGTTTGCCATCAGCATCTTTGCGAGCTACTTTAGCAGTAACGGTAACGGTCTCAAAGTTATCTTTCTCTTTTACAGCCAGTGCGATCATGCTTTCAGCGATCTTACGGATCTCTTTTGCTTTGGTCTCAGTGGTAACGATTTTTCCGTGATACAGAAGGTTGGTTACCTGGTTTCTTAATAATGCTTTTCTCTGGTCAGATGTTCTGCCAAGTTTTCTATATTTTGCCATTTTAAATTTTCCTCCATTTGTGGAACCCACAAGTCATGCTGCCTCGGACTTACTGACAGGGGGTTTTCGTCTACAAATCAAACGGAAAGATAAATCGCTGTGATTTATTCTCCGTCCCCAGGACTCAGTGACAGTCCCAGTTCTTTCAGCTTTGCAAGTACCTCTTCCAGAGACTTGCGGCCCAGGTTACGAACCTTCATCATGTCTTCGGAAGTTTTGTTGCACAGCTCTTCTACGGTATTGATACCGGCACGTTTCAAGCAGTTATAGGAACGCACGGAAAGCTCAAGCTCGTCGATGTTCATCTCCAGAACTTTCTCTTTCTCATTGTCCTCTTTCTCGATCATAACTTCTGCTGTCTTCGCATTCTCAGACAGATCGATGAAGAGTTTCAGATGCTCGCTTAAAACCTTAGCTGCCAGGCTGACTGCCTCGTCCGGATCCAGTGTTCCTCTGGTGTAAACATCCAGTGTCAGTTTATCGTAATCGGTAATCTGACCTACACGGGTGTTCTCCACTTTGAGGTTTACACGCTCAACCGGTGTATAGATAGCATCCACAGCGAGAACGCCGATCGGCATGTCATCGCTCTTGCCTTTGTCAGCACTGATATAACCGCGGCCTTTTGTGATCGTCAGCTCCATGTACAGCTTGCTGTCCGGGCCGCCGTTCAGGGTTGCGATTACCTGATCCGGATTCATGATCTCAATATCCTGATCTACCTGAATATCGGATGCTCTTACAACTCCCTCGCCCTCGAACTCAATATAAGCAACTTTTGCTTCGTTGGTTTCGCTGTTATTGCGGATTGCAAGGCTCTTCAGGTTCATGATGATTTCTGTAACGTCTTCTTTTACTCCAGGGATGGAGCTGAATTCATGAAGAACGCCCTCGATTTTAACCTGGCTTACTGCTGCTCCAGGGAGGGAAGAAAGCATAATTCTGCGAAGAGAATTACCTAATGTGATACCGTAGCCTCTTTCCAGAGGTTCAACCACAAATCTGCCGTACTTCTTGTCATCAGAAATCTCAGTAATTTCAATTTTCGGTTTGTTAAAATCAAACACTCGAAAGCCCCTCCTTTTAAATTGGTTGGCTCATTACTCATGGGAATAAAGCCTTCCGCGTATGGCGATTCTTTATTTAGAATACAGCTCGACGATCTGCACTTCGTCAACCGGAACATCGATCATTTCGCGGGTAGGACGCTCTTTTACAACACCTTTGAGTGCCTCAAGATCAGCCTCGATCCATTCCGGAGTCAGACGGCCGCCTGTAACCTCTACGATGTCTTTATATCTCTGAGAGGATTTTTTACCCTCTTTGATTTCGATGGTATCACCAGCGCTTACAAGGTAAGACGGGATATTTACCTGTTTGCCGTTAACCAGAACGTGTTTGTGGTCAACGATCTGACGTGCTTCTTTTCTGGTTCTAGCCATTCCCATACGGAACAGAACGTTGTCCAGACGGAGCTCAAGAAGGATCATCAGGTTCTCACCAGTCTGTCCTTCCATTCTGTCAGCCTTTTTGTAATAGTTAACAAAAGGTTTCTCCAGAACGCCGTAGATGAATTTTGCTTTCTGTTTTTCTCTTAACTGAAGACCATACTCAGACATTTTTCTGTTTGCTCTTTTCAGCTGTCTTGTGGACTTCTTATCAATTCCAAGATATACAGGATCCATTCCGAGGGATCTGCATCTTTTCAGGACTGGTACTCTATTTACTGCCATGTTCTTAACCTCCTAATCAGACTCTTCTACGTTTTGGTGGGCGGCATCCGTTGTGCGGAACCGGTGTTACGTCGCGGATGCTTGTAACTTCAAGACCGCATGCCTGAAGGGCACGGATTGCAGCTTCACGACCTGATCCTGGTCCTTTTACCATAACGTCAACAGTCTTTAAGCCATGAACCAGCGCTGCTTTGGTAGCAGTTTCTGCAGCCATCTGAGCTGCGTATGGAGTAGATTTTCTTGAACCTCTAAATCCCAGACCGCCGGCACTTGCCCAAGAAAGAGCATTTCCTTCTGCATCAGTCAGTGTTACGATTGTATTATTGAAGGAAGACTGGATATGTGCCTGTCCGTGTTCAACGTTTTTTCTGACACGACGTTTTGTCGTTTTCTTTGTCACTTTTGCCATTTTAAAACTAACCTACACTTTCTTAATCTTATATTGGACTACTGGTTAAATTATTTCTTCTTATTTGCAACAGTTCTCTTAGGACCTTTGCGAGTTCTTGCGTTGGTCTTTGTTTTCTGACCACGAACCGGAAGGCCTTTACGATGACGGATACCTCTGTAGCATCCGATCTCCTGCAGACGTTTGATGTTCATAGCGATTTCTCTACGAAGATCTCCTTCTACAACCTGACTCTCATCGATAACTGCGCTGAGTCTCTTTACTTCATCGTCTGTCAAATCTCTGCAGCGTGTGTCCGGATTTACTCCAGCTTCTTTTAAGATACGATCTGCACTTGTTCTACCGATTCCGTAGATATAGGTCAGACCAATCTCAACACGTTTGTCTCTTGGTAAGTCTACACCAGCTATACGAGCCATGTACTTTGTCCTCCATTTTTCTAAAACATTAATATTTTCCTAATTGGGATACAGGTATGCGTGTATCCAGCCGTGTTCGCACGACCTTTCTCCTTCTGCCACCTGACAGATCGGAGTATTAAGCAATATTATAAGGGATGTCTGCGCTCCGCGCGTCCACCCGCCGGAGGTGTCCTGGCTGCAACTTGCCAGGTGTCTCACTTTATAATATTAACAGCAGAACAACGCATTCACGCGCGTCCTCGCTGCAGCCGCACTTAAAATCTGCACAATTACGATCAAGCCTAATGACGGATTAGCCCTGGCGCTGTTTGTGCTTTGGATTCTCACAAATGATTCTGATGCTACCTTTTCTTTTGATAACTTTGCATTTCTCGCAGATCGGTTTTACAGAAGATCTAACCTTCATGATGAATCCTCCTTTCTTTGCTCCTTAGCGCCCCGTGTAGGGGAATTTTCTGTTGTAAACTTTTGGAATGCGTTTTCTTTTTGTGGGTTAGAAAAAAGTCCACGCGCAAAAGTTCGTTTTATAGTATAGCATTTTGTTCCCGGAAATGCAAGAAATTTTTTACATATTTTTTCATTTTTTTTTGCTCTTTTTCTGTGCATTTTTTCATCTCTCCCACCGGTAAGAAAAAAACAGGCCGGACAGATTTCTCTTCTCTGTCCCGCCTGTTTTTTACAGGTAACATCTTTTTTGCATCATGATCCTGAGTTCAGCGGTTTGTATTTGCTTGCGCATACGGATTCTGATTTTACTACATTTCCGCTTGCATCTTTATAATCACGATACGTTACATTACTCATCTCATCGATCTGCTCTACCCTTGGCTCAATGGTATAGTCGTTTTCTTTTGTTCCGAGAATTTTTACGGTCAGTGTATCACTGCTGTCCATATTCATCACAATTTTCACCGGATACTTATGATTATTTTCAAATTTGAAATCCGGTGAATCCCAGAATACGGTTGCATCCATTCCTGACGGCACATAATGTACCGGCATCGAATGGTTGGCTCTTTCCAACACATCAAGGTCTGTATACAAAATAGCGGAAAACAGTGTGGAGGACACCTGGCATTCGCCTCCTCCAAGTACCTGGACGACTTTGCCATCCTGATAGCCTGCTGCCTCCTGGTATCCTTTTTCTGCCGTTGTATCACCTACGACACCATTAAAAGAGAAGGTTTCTCCCGGCAGAACGATCTGCCCGTTGCAGATAGATGCCGTAAGTCCGACGTTGTGAATTCTTCCGCTCGTTCCACCTGCTGCGCTGGAGCTGTAACTTCCAAGCGTGTCTTTAAACAGGTTTGCATTCATCTTCTCGGTTGTAATCTCCGGCTCGGTAAATGTAAACGGAATCGTGATATCCGTATTTTCTTCTGCACTCTCATACTCGGCTTTCGCATTGTCCGCATTCATTGAGGTTCCGTTTTTCGATGCCACAACGGAATATCCGTTATTCGGATCCAGCGTCGCATTGACGGGATCGGTATAAATCTGGCTTGCAATTCCGGCAAAATCCGGTTCCGTCAGCTGATTTTCTGCCGTCGGGCAGGAAATTACATCCTGGAAATTCATTGCTGTCACATTCGTCTGGATCTGCTGTTTTAAGGCATCCACATCCGGTCTGGTTCCGGCAATGCTTTATGCACGATCAGGCCGGTATCTGTTACTTCATATGTAGTATCCTGCATGGAGTTGTAATCCTGAATGCCGGATGCCTGTACAATTCCTTCCACCTCATCTGGATGGGCCACAGTCGGCTGCACATCATAGGAAAGTTTCTCTGCCTTTCCCCGTTTCATCTCGACCCACTCCAGACCGCGAACCAGAAGATTTCCATGGCCTTTTTCATATGCTTTTTCAATTTCTGCGGAAGCATCCATCCCCAGCATTGGAAATACGTTCATCGTATACTGCTGACCATCCAGCTCAACGGTAACAGCTGTATCTTTATAATCTTCTTCAAACTTCTGTTCCACTGTCTGTGCAGCTTCTTTTTTGCTCATTCCCTGAATGTTTACTCCGTTAATAGAAGCATCTGCCCAGATTTTGTCATCCTCGATGATCAGACAGAAGATTCCATATGCAGCGGCAAGTAAAACAATCACTGCAACTACGCTCAATGCTGCAACAAGGCCTTTTTTCTTTCCCCTTTTTGTCATTGCACATTTTCCTTTCCTGTTATCTGTAAGGAGCAGCGATGCCATTGCTGCAGATCCGAATTTTTTTCAGACTGCAGCCTGCTGTTTCATAAAATGTTTCCCTGATTTCTGCCGGTACATGGATTTTACCGCACCGCACAGGAGATCCTTCCCGGTAAAATTTCTCCGTAAAGTTTCTCTATTGCATTATATCACATTATTTTGAGAATTCAACCAAATATTTCAACTTCACACAGAATTCACAAACATATATTCTTCTGTCGCTTTCGAGCCCTCATCTGTCATTTTCACGGTTTTCCGGCCGCTCTTTTCTCCTGTCTTTTCACTTTTTCTTTTTTTTCTGACGGTTTAAAAATTTTGTTTCAAAAGTGCACAAATTCTCCTGGTTTTTACAAAAAGTTTTCATAAAATTTTATACTTTTTTCATTGCTTTTTCTATTAAAATATTGCATAATACATCTGGAAGGTTTCAAAAGGGACTGAAAAGAAATTCAGATGCCCGCCGCCGCGGATGCTGCAGGGTTTGCAGACTGGTGCTTGCTTTGTGGCTGTCAGAAATCTGAAGGCCGGTGATCGAAATCTTTGTTCTGTAGAACGGTTACTGTTATTGGGGATGAATACAGAGAAACACATACAGAGAAAAAGCCATCCGGCATGCCGGATGGCTTTTTTTATCGTATTTCTTATTTATCTCTCCAGATAATACGTCCCTTGTCCAGATCGTATGGGGACAGCTCGATGGTTACTTTGTCTCCCGGAAGAATACGGATAAAGTTCATACGCAGCTTTCCGCTGATATGAGCCAGTACAACGTGTTTATTTTCCAGTTCTACTTTAAACATTGCGTTTGGTAATTTCTCGAGGACAGTTCCCTCTACCTCAATTACATCTGCCTTAGACATTGATTAATCCTCCTTCAACTCTTTGCAACTTTTTTCTTTTAATGCCTTACGGATATCTTCATCACGAACCGCATCCGTCATTTCGTAATCCGGCTGTACGTGAATCAGCTTCTTCTTTTTCGGCCGGTTGGCGGTACGGATTTTTCCGTCCACCAGGAATACGTATGGCTCCTGTACATCCGAAATCACATACAGCTTTCCTTTATCGTGGCCGGCCAGGCTTCTGGCAAACATTCCTTTCACAATCGGTTTCATAAATCCTCCTCCGTATGCGAAAGTGTCAGAATTTCCGGTTCTCCCTCCGTAATCAGAATCGTGTTCTCATAATGTGCGGCAAGAGAGCCGTCTTCTGTCACAACGGTCCAGTCATCATCCAGCCATCTGACTGCATAGCCTCCGGCTGTGATCATCGGCTCGATGGCGAGCGTCATGCCAGGCTGCAGACGGACGCCGCGGCTTGGCTGTGCGAAGTTCGGCACTGCCGGATCTTCGTGCAGGTGCGTTCCGATGCCGTGGCCTACCAGGTCGCGGACAACGCCGTAGCCGAAGCTCTCTGCGTATGCACCGATCGCCGCCGAAATCTCATGAAGATGATGGCCTGCTTTTGCGTATTTGATTCCTTCAAAAAAGGCCCGGCGTGTTACTTCCACCAGTTTTCTTGCCTCCGGCGAGATCTCACCGACCGCGTGTGTGCGGGCTGCGTCGGAATGGTATCCTTCATAGATAAGTCCCGCATCCAGGCTGACAATGTCGCCCTCTTTCAGAATCCGTTTTTTACTTGGGATTCCGTGAACCACTTCTTCGTTCACAGAAACGCAGATCGAAGCCGGATACCCATTATAGTTTAAAAAGTTGGGAGTGCATCCGAAGCTGCGGATCATCTCTTCTCCGAGCTTGTTGATTTCCCAGGTTGACATTCCCGGATGGATGGCGCGGCCTAATTCATCGTGTACCTTCTCCAGCAGTTCACCGGCACGGCGCATTTTTTCAATTTCCCGGGCAGTTTTAATTGATATGGACATCCTTTACGCTCCTAAAATCTTTACTATATCCTGAAATACCACGTTGATATCCTGGGTTCCGTCAACTTCCACCAGAACATTGGCTTTCTTATAGTAGTCAATCAGAGGCTGTGTCTGAGCATGGTATACAGACAGTCTCTTCTGTACGGTCTCAGGTTTATCGTCATCACGAAGAACCAGCTCGCCGCCGCAGGTATCGCATACATCTTCTACCTTTGGTGCGTTAAATTCTACATGATACGTTGCTCCGCATCCGATGCAGGCACGGCGTCCGCCCATACGGTGAACGATATTTTCATCCGGTACTTCTACATTGATTGCGTAGTCAATTTTCTCTCCGCGTGCTTCCAGGGCTTTGGTCAGTGCCTCTGCCTGCGGAATCGTTCTTGGGAAGCCATCCAGCACGTAGCCCTTTGCTGCGTCCGGTTTGGAAATACGGTCTACAACAAGATCGCAGGTCAGCTCGTCCGGAACGAGTTCTCCCTTGTCCATGAATGCTTTCGCTTTCTTTCCAAGCTCGGTTCCCTCTTTGATATTTGCGCGGAAGATATCGCCGGTTGAAATATGAGGAATCTCATATTTTGCAGCGATCTGTTTTGCCTGTGTACCTTTTCCGGCACCAGGTGCCCCCAACATAATAATTTTCATGCGCTTTTCCTCCCATGTTTGAATTTGCAGCAATCCGCTGCGTGTAATTTACCCTATTATACCATAAAGTAAACCACAATAGCAAAAATTTTCTCTGTTAAAGCCTCTTTAAAAGCGCTTTAAACAAAAGAAAGGGCCTGTCTTATCCAGACAGTCCCTCTTATGCCTTAATCGTTTAAGAATCCTTTGTAATTGCGTACCAGCATCATGGATTCAATCTGTTTTAAGGTTTCCAGAATTACGCTGGCAATAATGATCAGAGAAGTACCTCCAAAGGATACATTCGCTTTGAAAAATCCATTAAAGAAAAATGGAATCACTGCAACAATGGTAAGACCTGCTGCACCGATAAAAATAATATAGCTGAGCAGATTGTTCAGATAATCTACCGTGGATTTACCCGGGCGGATGCCTGGGATAAAGCCGCCCTGTTTTTTCATGTTATCTGCAACTTCCATCGGGTTGAAGGTGATGGAGGTATAGAAATAAGCGAAGAAAATAACAAGGACAATGTAGAGAATCAGGCCCAGCGAAGCAACTGGATTGGTTTTGTCAAACCAGTTGTTGGAATTCAGCATCTTGATCAGCGTTCCGCCGATACCTTTGATATCCGACTTTCCGACAAACGACAGGATAATCGATGGGAAAGACATGATGGATGATGCAAAGATGATCGGGATAACGCCCGCTGTATTTACCTTCAGCGGAATATTGGATGACTGTCCGCCAACCATTTTTCTTCCGGCCATTTTCTTGGAATACTGTACCGGAATTCTTCTCTCAGCGCCATTCAGGATCAGTACCAGCACAACAACAGCGATGATCACAACAGCGATGATAATCCACATCAGCAGACCACGCGCGATGGTTTTGCCTTTTACGAAGGTTTCGTAAAGGGTTACCATATCCTGCGGGATTCTGGAAAGGATGTTGATTAACAGGACCATAGAAATACCATTTCCAACGCCCTTGTCGTTGATCTGTTCTCCCACCCACATAAGGAAGGCAGAACCGGCTGTCAGAGCTGCCACTACAACAATCACATTAACTGCGTTAAAAGTGGTGAGGAGTCCCTGGCGTCCAAAGCCTACTGCCATGGCAACAGACTCAAACAATGCAAGACCTACTGTCACATAACGAGTAATCGCAGTCATTTTCTTTCTTCCCTCTTCGCCGTCACGCTGCATTTCCTCAAGTCGTGGAATTGCAATCGTAAGCAGCTGGATAATGATGGAAGAAGTAATGTACGGTGTAATACTCAGAGCAAAGATGGAGAAACGGTCGAAACCGCCGCCCGTGAATGCATTCAGGAAACTGAATGCCTCATTCGTATTATTTGCAAAATAATTCGCAAAAAAGCTTGTATTGACACCCGGTACAGGCATCTGAGAGCCTAACCGGATGACAACAAGCATCATAAGCACATAAAATATTTTGCGACGAACATCTTTGACCTTAAATGCATTGATAAAGGTCTTAAACATTAGATCACCTCGACTGTTCCACCTGCCGCTTCAATTTTTGCCTTTGCGCTCTCGCTGAAAGCATTTGCTTTTACAGTGAGTTTTTTGGTGACTTCACCGTTTCCAAGGATTTTTACGCCATCTCTCGGATTGGAAACAAGACCAGTCTCAATCATAGTTTCTACGGTTACAACAGTTCCGTCCTCATAACGATTCAGAGCATCTACATTGATTCCAACGATTTCCTTGGAGTTTCTGTTTTTGAAACCTCTCTTCGGAAGACGTCTGTATAAAGGCATCTGACCACCTTCAAAGCCCGGTCTCGGTGCTCCGGAACGTGCTTTCTGTCCTTTGTGGCCTTTACCTGCTGTTTTACCATTTCCTGAACCATGTCCACGGCCTCTGCGGAAGTTATCGTTCTGTCTGGAACCTTCAGCCGGCTGTAAATTAGATAAGTCCATTACGGTACCTCCTTATGCTTCTTCTACTTTAACCAGGTAAGAAACCTGATTAACCATGCCGCGAACTGCTGCGTTATCCGGCAGTTCTACCGTCTTGTTAACTTTTTTCAGACCCAGTGCTTCCACGGTTCTTCTGTGTTTCGGAACACATCCGATCGGGGATTTCACCAGTGTTACTTTTAATTTATCTGCCATTTTTCACATCCTCCTTAAGCAAAGATCTCGTTTGTAGATTTGCCGCGAAGTCTTGCTACTTCTTCTGGAGTCTTCAGCTCAGACAGACCAGCGATGGTAGCCAGAACTACGTTCTGCTTATTTCTGGATCCAAGGGATTTTGTACGGATGTTCTTAATACCAGCTAACTCGATTACGGCACGGGCTGGGCCACCAGCGATGACACCAGTACCTTCAGGAGCTTTCTTCAACAGAACCTCTGCGCTTCCGAATTTACCTACGTAGTCATGAGTGATACTTCCGTTCTCATTGATTGCTACGCTTACCAGTTTCTTCATAGCGTCTTCTTTACCTTTGCGGATAGCTTCCGGAATCTCGCTGCTTTTCCAAGGCCTGCGCCTACGTGTCCATTGCCGTCGCCGACAACTACTAAAGCTGTGAAACGGAAGTTACGACCACCTTTAACAACTTTTGTAACACGCTTAATTGATACGACTTTTTCTTCCAGTTCGAACTGGCTTGCATCAATAATTGTATGCTTCATGTGTTCTTTTCCTTCCTTTCTTAGAATACCAGCCCAGCTTCTCTAGCTGCGTCTGCGAATGCCTGGATTTTTCCCTGGTAGATGAATCCGCCACGGTCAAATACAACTTCAGTAATACCTGCTTCTACAGCTTTCTTTCCAAGAACGGTTCCAAGATATGCTGCTGCATCTACATTGTTGGTTTTCTCAAGCTCTGCTTTAACATCTTTCTGAAGAGTAGAAGCAGAAACTAAAGTATTTCCAATCGTATCGTCGATAATCTGAGCATACATATGGTTATTGCTGCGGAATACACACAGACGCGGACGCTGTGCAGTACCTACGATATGATTACGTAATCTTCTATGCTTTTTCTGGCGCATCTGCGCTCTTGATACTTTACTAATCATGTTCACACTCTCCTTAATTATTTCTTACCAGTCTTACCAACTTTACGTCTGATCACTTCATCAGCATACTTGATTCCCTTGCCCTTGTATGGCTCAGGTCTTCTCTTGTCTCTGATTTCAGCGGCATACTGGCCAACTTTCTCTTTGCTGATACCGGAAACAATGATCTTGTTGCCGTCTACAGCGGAGGAGAGTCCTTCCGGATCGATCATCTCTACCGGATGAGAATATCCAAGAGACAGAACTAATTTGTTGCCCTGTTTTGCAGCTCTGTAACCTACACCGTTTACTTCCAGTGTTTTGGTATAGCCTTCGCTAACACCAATTACCATGTTGTGGATCAGAGTTCTGGTCAGACCATGAAGAGCTTTCATTTTCTTCAGATCGTTCGGTCTTGTAACTACTACGTGTCCGTCTTCCAGTTTGATGGTCATTTCAGACGGGAGAGTTCTCTCTAATGTTCCTTTTGGTCCTTTTACTACAACGTGGTTGTTTTCCTGGATGTCTACTGTTACACCTGCAGGAATTGCCACTGGCAGTCTTCCAATACGTGACATACCAATTTCCTCCTATTAACTTAGATTTTCGGAGAGAGCCTTACGCTCTCTCTGTTTTCAGTTGCTTTGTTTCGTTTCAGATTACCAAACGAATGCCAGAACCTCGCCGCCGACCTGCAGCTTGCGAGCTTCTTTATCGGTGATAACACCCTGGTTTGTGGAAAGAATAGCGATTCCAAGTCCGCCAAGTACTCTCGGCAGCTCATCTTTGCCAACATAGATTCTCAGACCCGGTTTGGAGATTCTCTTCAGACCGGTGATGATCTTCTCGTTTTTGTCAGCGCCGTATTTCAGGGTGATGTGCATATTCTGGAATGCACCCTCATCGCTGAGTTCATATTTTGCAATGTATCCCTCGTTTACCAGGATATCAGCGATTGCGATTTTCATTTTGGATGCCGGAACATCTACTGTATCATGTTTTGCAGTGTTAGCGTTACGGATTCTTGTAAGCATATCTGCAATCGGATCACTCATACTCATTTGAATTTGCCTCCTTCTAAAATTTTACCAACTAGCTTTCTTAACGCCAGGAATCTGGCCTTTGTATGCTAATTCACGGAAGCAGATTCTGCAGATTCCGTATTTTCTTAAATATGCGTGTGGACGGCCACAAATTCTGCAACGATTGTATTCTCTTGTAGAGAATTTAGCTTTGCGCTGCTGTTTGATTTTCATTGCTGTTTTAGCCATGAATCAATTCCTCCTATTACTTTGCGAATGGCATGTTGAATAATGTCAGTAATTCACGAGCTTCTTCATCTGTGTTAGCAGTGGTAACGAAGATAATGTCCATACCTCTGACTTTATCAACTTTATCATACTCGATCTCTGGGAAAATCAGCTGCTCTTTGATACCAAGAGCATAGTTTCCTCTGCCATCGAAAGCGTTCGGATTTACGCCGCGGAAGTCACGTACACGAGGCAGTGCCAGGTTGATCAGGCGGTCTGCGAACTCGTACATTTTCTCGCCACGAAGGGTAACTTTGCATCCGATCGGCATACCCTCACGGATTTTAAAGTTTGCTACGGAATTTTTCGCTTTGGTGGTAACTGCTTTCTGTCCGGTGATAGCTTCCATATCACTGATTGCAGCGTCCAGAAGTTTAGCGTTCTCCTTAGCTTCACCAACACCCATGTTGATTACGATTTTGGAGAGCTTCGGCACTTCCATCACGTTTTTGTATCCAAATTTTTTGGTCATTGCATCAACGATCTGCTCGTTGTAAAGATCTTTCAGTCTACTCACGGTTTTGCCTCCTCTCTTCCTTAATCAATTACTGCGCCGTTCAGCTCTTTTGCTTTTGCAACGCGGGTTCTAACAGCTTTTGTTTTGCCGTTTTTCTCAACCATCTCAACTTTGATTCCAACGCGGGTCGGAACTCCTTTTACAACCAGCATTACGTTGGATGCATCGATAGGAGCTTCTTTGTTAACGATTCCGCCCTGCTGATTGCTCATAGACGGTTTCTCATGCTTTGTAATCATGTTTACGCCTTCAACAACAACACGGTTGTTCTTTACGTCAACGCTGACTACTTTGCCGGTTTTGTCTTTATCTTTGCCGGCGATTACCTTTACGGTATCGCCTTTTTTAATCTTCATTGACATAGCTGTCCTCCTATAATACTTCCGGAGCTAAGGAAACAATCTTCATGAACTGTTTCTCACGAAGCTCTCTGGCTACTGGTCCAAAAATACGGGTTCCTTTTGGAGTTTTGTCATCTTTGATAATAACTGCTGCGTTCTCATCAAATTTGATGTAAGAACCGTCTTTACGACGAGCGCCTTTTACGCTTCTTACAACAACAGCTTTTACTACGTCACCTTTTTTAACAACGCCGCCTGGTGTTGCATCTTTGACCGAAGCAACGATTACATCACCAATGTTGGCATATCTTCTTGTAGAACCGCCCATAACACGAATGCATAAGATTTCTTTTGCACCGGTGTTGTCAGCGACTTTCAGTCTAGTTTCCTGCTGAATCATGCTGGTATTCCTCCTTTAGCATTCTGATCTCTTATTTATTTCGCTTTCTCAACGATCTCCACAAGTCTCCATCTCTTATCTTTGGATAAAGGTCTTGTTTCCATAACTCGTACGGTATCACCTACATGGCACTCGTTGTTTGCATCGTGTGCTTTCAGCTTATATGTGCTTTTTACAATTTTCTTGTACAGAGGATGTTTTACATGGTCTTCGATGGCAACCACGATAGTCTTATCCATCTTATCGCTGACAACTTTGCCCACGCGAGTTTTTCTAAGATTTCTTTCTTCCACGATATTTTCCTCCTAATTACTCAGCTGCGTTTGCCTTCTGGGCAATAACAGTCTGGATTCTTGCAATATTTTTGCGAACCTCTTTGATTCGGCTTGTATTGTCAAGCTGGTTGGTTGCGTTCTGGAATCTTAAATTGAAGAGTTCCTTTTTAGCAGCTACTAATTCGTCATTCAGCTCAGCTGCGCTCTTTGTATTTAAATCTTTTACAAATTCGTTAGTTTTCACTGTTATCACCGCCTTCTAAGTCTGCACGAGAAACTACTTTGCATTTACATGGTAACTTATGCATGGCAAGACGTAATGCCTCGCGGGCTGTTTCTTCCGGAACACCTGCGATTTCGAACATTACACGGCCTGGTTTTACTACTGCTACCCAGTACTCCAGAGAACCTTTTCCGGAACCCATTCGGGTCTCAGCCGGCTGTGCGGTTACTGGTTTGTCCGGGAAAATTTTGATCCAAACTTTACCACCACGTTTGATGTAACGTGTCATGGCGATACGGGCTGCCTCGATCTGATTGGATTTGATCCAGCATGGCTCAAGGGCTACGAGACCAAATTCACCGTAGTTAATTTTGTTTCCTCTGAGGGCTTTACCCTTCATGGAACCACGGAACTGTTTACGACGTTTAACTCTCTTCGGCATTAACATAATTAATTCTCGCTCCCTTCCTTTTTAGTTCTGGTTGGAAGTACTTCGCCATTGTAGATCCATGCTTTTACGCCAACTTTACCGTAAGTGGTATCTGCTTCAGCGAATCCATAATCGATATCGGCACGCAGGGTCTGCAGCGGAATAGTTCCCTCGCTGTAGAACTCGGTACGAGCCATATCAGCTCCACCAAGACGTCCGGATACAGATGTTTTGATTCCCTTAGCGCCAGCTCTCATCGTACGCTGCATGGTAGATTTCATAGCACGACGGAAGGAAATACGGTTCTCCAGCTGTAATGCAATGTTCTCAGCAACAAGCTGTGCATCGCGGTCCGGTCTTTTTACTTCTTTGATATCTACGATAAGCTTTTTGTCAGTCAGTTTCTGAACTTCAGCTTTTACTTTCTCGATCTCTGCTCCGCCTTTACCGATAACAACGCCCGGTTTTGCGGTGTAGATGATAACTTTTACTCTGTCAGATGCTCTTTCGATTTCGATCTTGGAAACACCTGCGCTGTACAGTTTCTTCTTCAGGTATGTGCGGATGTTGTAGTCCTCAACGAGGTTATCTGCGAAATCACCCTCGGCATACCATTTGGAATCCCAGTCTTTAATAACACCGACTCTCAGGCCGTGTGGATTAACTTTCTGTCCCATGACATGTCCTCCTTATTTCTCGTCTAACACAATCGTGATGTGGCTGTTTCTTTTCAGGATTCTGTAAGCTCTGCCCTGTGCTCTCGGATGAATTCTCTTCATGGTCGGAGCCTTGTTAGCGAAGCACTCAGCTACATACAGGTTCTCTCTGGAAAGACCGTTGTTGTTCTCAGCGTTTGCGATTGCGGACTCCAGCAGTTTTTTCACTACGCTGGAGGCATATCTCGGGTTGTAAGTTACAATACCAAGTGCGGTTGTTACATCTTTACCGCGGATTGCATCTAAAACAAATCCAGCTTTCTGCGCAGACATTCTAGCGTAGGATAACTTTGCAGACGGTCTGGTATCTTTGTTAGCATTTCTTGCTCTTTTAATCTGACTTCTATGTCCTTTAGCCATTGCTAAAAAACCTCCTCTCTCAAATCATTCTACTTAGCGGACGCCGGATTTCTTCTCGTCCTTGCCGTGACCTCTGTAGGTTCTGGTTGCTACGAACTCACCGAGTTTGTGTCCAACCATATCCTCTGTAACGTATACCGGCACATGTTTTCTTCCGTCATGAACAGCGATTGTGTGTCCAACGAATGACGGGAAGATTGTAGAACGACGTGACCAGGTTTTAATGACTGTTTTATCTCCTGAAGCGTTTGCAGCGTCAACTTTCTTTAACAGGCTTTCATCTGCAAATGGTCCTTTTTTTAATGAACGAGACATCGTTTACCTCCTTATTTCGATAAAGCTTTTCCATCGCGTCTTCTTACGATGTACTTGTTAGACTGCTTGTTCTTTGCTCTGGTCTTCAGGCCAAGAGCCGGTTTTCCCCAAGGAGTAGACGGGCCCGGACGTCCGATACCAGTCTTTCCTTCTCCACCACCGTGTGGATGGTCATTCGGGTTCATGACAGAACCACGTACAGTCGGGCGGATACCCATGTTACGTTTCCGTCCTGCTTTACCAATGTTGATCAGGCTGTGCTCGCCATTTCCAACAACACCGATGGATGCGCGGCAGTTGATCGGAACCATTCTCATCTCTCCGGATGGAAGACGAAGGGTTGCGTATTTGCCTTCTTTAGCCATCAGCTGAGCGCCATTACCAGCTGCACGAACAAGCTGTCCGCCTTTGCCTGCATGAAGCTCTACGTTGTGAACCATGGTACCAACCGGAATCTCGGACAGCGGCAGGCAGTTTCCAGGTCTTACTTCGGCGTTAGCGCCGCTCATAACCTTCATGCCAACTTTCAGTCCTTCCGGAGCCAGGATGTATGCTTTCTCGCCGTCTGCATAGCAGATCAAAGCGATGTTTGCTGTTCTGTTCGGATCGTACTCGATCGATTTAACAGTTGCCGGAACATCATCTTTTCTTCTCTTAAAGTCGATGATTCTGTATTTTCTTCTGCTTCCGCCTCCGCGGTGTCTTACAGTGATTTTACCCTGGTTGTTACGTCCAGCGTTTTTCTTCAGGGACACTACCAGAGATTTCTCCGGTGTGCTCTTCGTGATTTCGTTGAAATCAGAGGAGGTCATGTGTCTTCTGGAAGGTGTATATGGGTTAAAGCTTTTGATTCCCATTACTTTGTTCTCCTTTCATTTCGTATCGCACTTATGTGTGCATATTTCGAACAGCTGCTAATTAAAGTCCCTCGAAGATCTCGATGTCTTTGCTGTCCTCGGTCAGAGCAACGATTGCCTTCTTGCTCTTTGCAGTTTTTCCAACTACCATTCCACGGCGTTTGTTCTTTCCGTCCATGTTCATGGTGTTTACGCTTTTTACTTTTGTTCCTTCGAACATTTTCTCAACTGCTTCTTTGATCTGAGATTTGTTTGCTTCCGGGTGAACCAGGAATGTGTATTTCTTCTCGCCCATAGCATTCATGCTCTTCTCAGTTACGATTGGTTTCAGGATTACGTCGTAATATCTGATATCTGCCATTATGCGTACACCTCCTCGATAGATGCAACACTTGTTTTGGTTGCGATGATGGTGTTGTATTTCAGCATGTCGAATACGTTGATGGTATTAACAGATGCAGTCTGAACGCCAGCAATGTTTCTTGCGGACAGTGCTACGTTTTCGCTGTCATCTCCGATGATTACCAGTGCGTTGTTTACTTTGAGGTTATCAAGCACTTTCTTCATCTCTTTTGTTTTAACTTCTGCAAGTTTCAGCTCATCAAGAACGATGAATTTGTTCTCCTGAACTTTGCTTGTCAGAACGGATTTTAATGCAGCTCTTTTCTCTTTCTTGTTCATTTTGAAAGAGTAATCTCTTGGTACTGGAGCGAATACAACTCCGCCGCCTGTCCACTGAGGAGCTCTTGTTGAACCCTGTCTTGCGTGACCTGTTCCTTTCTGTCTCCACGGTTTTCTTCCGCCACCGCTTACTTCGGAACGGGTTTTAGCTTTCTGAGTTCCCTGACGATTATTTGCAAGCTGAAGCACTACAGCCTGATGTACCAGATGCTCGTTGATTTCTACACCGAACACTGCATCATTAAGCTCCATGCTGCCAACTTCTTTGCCTTCCATATTTAATACAGATACGTTAGCCATTACGTGTGTTCCTCCTTTCAACGAACTTATTTACCGCATTTTACTGTCTCTTTGATGGTAACCATGGATTTTTTCGGTCCTGGTACAGCACCTTTGACTAACAGTAAATTGTTCTCTACGTCAACTTTTACGATTTCCAGGTTCTGTACGGTGATTTTCTTTCCACCCATCTGTCCTGGCATTCTTTTTCCTTTGAATACCTTACTCGGATCGGAGCAAGCACCATTGGAACCTGCGTGACGATGATATTTGGAACCATGAGCCATAGGTCCTCTGGACTGTCCATGTCTCTTGATGGCACCCTGGAATCCTTTACCTTTGCTTGTTGCAGTAGCGTCGATTTTGTCGCCTGCGCCAAAGATATCGGCCTTGATTTCCTGTCCTAATGTATAGGTTTCGGCATCTTCAAATCTGAACTCTTTCAGATATCTCTTGCAGGAAACACCTGCTTTTGCGAACTGGCCTTTCATTGGTTTGTTCACACGGTTTTCTTTCTTCTCGCCGAAGCCTACCTGAATTGCACTGTACCCGTCGTTGTCTGCGGTTTTCACCTGTGTTACAACACACGGACCTGCCTGCAATACAGTTACCGGTACTAAAACACCGTTTTCGTCGAAGATCTGAGTCATTCCGACTTTTGTAGCTAAAATTGCTTTCTTCATTCCTTTTACCTCCTGTTTTATCTACAGCGGAACTTCCTATTATAAAGAAGTTCATTCTAGCGAACAGTTGATATAAGTGGAACACTATGACCCTTAGGGATGTTGATTCCTTCGAATGAGTGTTGCTTCTATATCATCTATTGCTTACTTAATTGATGGCCGGGGGCTGATCCCGGACTTTTTACAGCTGATCTTATTTGTTTTTCATCTTGATGTCGATGTAAACGCCAGCCGGCATTTCCAGTCTTGATAATGCATCCACTGTTTTCTGGGTAGGTGCGATGATATCAATCAGTCTCTTGTGGGTTCTCTGCTCGAACTGCTCACGGGAATCTTTGTACTTATGAACGGCACGAAGGATAGTTACTACCTCTTTCTTCGTTGGAAGCGGTACTGGTCCGCTCACCGTTGCTCCGTTCTTCTTTACAGTTTCGATAATTTTCTGTGCAGATGCATCTACTAACTGATGATCATACGCTTTCAGTGTAATTCTCATTACTTGACTTGCCATAAAAAAAGTCGCCTCCTTTTCGCACTTTTACGAGTACGACAAGCGGTGACTGTACACTTACCCGTGTGTGTCCTGATGTTTGCACACGGTCGTTTCCACTCTTACAGGTGGACTTAATTGTGGGTACAGTGACTTGTCGCCAGTTTCTTTAACTTGACATTCGCTCCACGGAAAACCCGCTGTTTCTCAGCGGCAACCTCGCGCTTCAACGCTATCAATGTCACAACAGTTGTTAGTATACAAGAAAGCACGCGAAAAATCAAGGTTTTTTTTTATTTTTTTCGATTTATCCGTTTTTATGCAAAAAGAGAAATACAGGGGTGCCGTGTTGTGCACTTTTCCTATATCTCTCTCTTTTTTGACGTTTTCCAACTATTCAGAGCCCCATCTCGATTCCGCTGCGATGCATCTCGATGTGGCTTCTTGCCATATGAACAAAAAGAAAAGAACGTCCATTCATGCAAGCATGATTCGCGTTCTTTTCTTTTCGTTCGCATGGCTCTGAATAGTTACAGAATGTCGGAATAATCTAAGATTGTGATGCCGGTTGCAGGATCTTCAATGACTTTCGGGTCATCTCCGGCTGCGTGGGCCTTCTGGAGGAGTTCTTCCGCCGTGTAAACCGGCATGGCAAGTTCGATCGGCTCGGACGGTTCCGGTTCCGGCTCTTCTTCCGGCTCTTCGATGGTTTCTTCAAACTCTTCGATTTCTTCCACAGTTTCCGGCTCTGCTGATTCCGTTTCTTCGGTTTCTTCTGTCACTTCTTCCGCTGTTTCTTCTGCGGCAGCTTCTTCGACGATTTCCGTTTCTTCCACGGCTTCCGGAATTTCTTCGGTTTCTTCTCCTCTTACAAGGTTCTGCAGATCGACGGTATTAAAGGACACCTGCTCCGTTTCTTCTTCTTCCAGATCCGGAATTTCAAATTCGTCCTGTTTCTCTTCTTCTGCCGTTTTCTGGTCGGCTGCTCTCAACTGTTCGGTCATTTCCTGTTCTTCCCGTTTCTTTTTTTCTTCCAGGGCAGCTTTCTTTCTGCTGCGAAGCTCTTCGGACGCTTTCTCATCGTCCTCGTCTTCGTCTTCTTCCTCTTCTTCCTCATCCTCTTCTTCATCACGTTTCCATACCTCGGAAAGGATGAACAGAATAACCAGAAACAGAATGGCAAGTCCGATGATCATGATTCCCTCTCTGCTCTGCGCCGCCATCGACAGAAAGCCGATCACCGGAATCGTGATGATCACTTTGCTCACGGTTGCTCTCACGGTAATTTCCGTTGTGTCTCCACTGATCACATTTTTTACGGATGCGGTTCCGGCAGCGGTGTCGAGGGACTGTATCGTATAGATATACTTTCCGGAATTGTCATCAACCAGGATTTTGTCTCCCGTCGCAACCGATGACGTATCTGTCTTCTTTGCGTACGTAACAGCGCCGCGGGAAATGTTGGTATTTCCCATCCCGTCTGAGACAAGTGTCGTGATGCCGGCAAACGGCGGAATCACCAGTGCGCCTGCTGACAGGATTGCAAGCAGAAGCAGCGTATTCACAATTACCTTCAGTAATTTTGACATATTCAATTCTCCTTGTATTCTCAGTCTTTGCCCCCTATTATAACCCCTTTTCTTCGATTATGCAAGAAAACGTTACGCATCGTGCCCCGGCCGCCCGGTTCCGCGTGCCGAATTTTTCGATTTTTTCTTGAAGATCTGTCCTGTTTCTTCTATACTATATACATAACCAAAGGGGGAATACTTTCATATGAATACACTGATCAAAACCATCGAAGATCTTTCCCTGAACGCATGGCCATCTCACCAGATCGAGCTGTACGACGGATGGATTCTTCGTTTTTCTTATTTTTATACACACCGGACCAACAGCGTCGAGCAGATCGGGCCGTCCACGATTCCGGTGGAGGAAAAAGTGCAGTACTGTGAGGAGATCTACCGTCGCTGGGGTACACCGGCAATTTTCAAGATCAGTCCGCTTGTCAATCCGGGCTTTGATGCAATGCTCGCCGACCGCGGCTATGTAGTCCAGCACACGACGCACGTCATGACAATGGATCTGGCGAACTTTGCCAAAAAGGATCCTGCCGTTGCCGTGACCGTCAGCAGCTTTATCCCGCCGAAATGGATTGACAGCCTCTTTGCTTTAAAGAGCACGACGAACGTGATGCACCGTATGGTCGTTCCTTCGATGTACCGTGCCATTCCAAAAGAAACCATCTGTACCTCCATCCAGGATGAAACCGGAACAATCGTTGCCACCGGCCTTGGCATCCGCGACCGCGATTACGTCGGTGTCTATGCCATCCATGTGCATCCTGCGTACCGCCACCGCCACTACGCTTCCTCGATCTGCCGCACAATCCTCTCCGAGGGAATCCGGCTCGGTGCAACGAAAGCGTATCTTCAGGTTGTCGAGGGAAACACGCCTGCGATCACACTGTATGAATCGCTCGGTTTTTCCTATCTCTATACCTACTGGTTCCGCGCGAAGAACGTGGTCTGATTTTCGTCTGTTTTCGCATAAAAAAGCATAGCAAAACGCATGTCAAAATTTTCTGACATGCCGTTTTGCTCTATGTTTATGCTATAAGTGCAGTAAGATTATTCAGCAGAAGGACTGCTTAAATATTTTTCAACGCCGTCCATGGCTTCGCTCTCGTCTTTTCCGTTTGCGGTCACGGTAACTTCCTCGCCATTGTCCAGACCAAGTGTCATCATACCCATAATGCTCTTCGCATTTACTTTTTTTCTGCCGCTCTCGACGTAGATTTCACTTTCGTACTGGCTCGCTACCTGTACCAGCATGGCAACTGGTCTCGCCTCCAGGCCGCTTGAAAGACGAATTGTGATTGGTTTCTTAATCATAATACTTCTCCTCCTTGTTTCCTTCGCAAATCTTCTGCAATCTCTTTTAGTTTCCTTAATCTATGATTAACTCCGGATTTACCAACAACCGGCGTTAACATCTTGCCCAGTTCCAGAAGCGATGCTTCCGGGTATTGTAAGCGGAGCCTTGCCATCTGCTCCAGCGGTTCCGGCAGAGAAGAAAAGCCTGTGGTTTCTTCGATATACCGGATATCTTCGATCTGGCGGATCGCCGCGCTGACCGTTTTGTTGATGTTGGCAGTTTCACAGTTCACCTTTCGGTTGACACTGCCGCGCATTTCTTTTAAGATCCGCACGTTTTCCAGATTCATAAGTGCGATGTTGGCTTCCATGATGCCAAGCATCTCCACAATCTGTGCGCCTTCTTTCATATAAACCACATGGTGGTTTTTCCGGAGAACGATCCGTGCATCAATTCCAAAGCTTTTCAGAAGTTCCTGCACCTGTTCTGCTCTCGGCGCATCGGGGCAGACAATTTCGAGATGGTAAAACCGGTTGGGATCGCTGATGGAACCGGACGCTAAAAATGCGCCCCGCAGAAATGCCCGTTTGCAGCACTGACGCTGTACCACAACAGCCGGAATCGGCATTGTTAACTGCCGGTCTGTCTCGTGTAACTTCACTGCCTGCAGAATCTGACGGGTTTCTTCCCTGTCATTTGCGCGGATCAGATACGTATTTTCCTTCTGATTCAGCTTAACTGCAAGCTCTGCCTCTATATTAAATGTTTTTTTCAATAAAGTAAAGTACTTTCTTGCCACATACGCATTCTCTGTCTGAATCCGTATCGTCCCGTCCTTCTCGGAAATCTGTCCGCAGAGTGACAGGATCGCCGCTGTTTCCGCAATCTGGCAGTGGCGTGCCGTCGGAAGATGTCTCGATAATTCCTCTTTTACCTCGCTTGAGAATGACATCCTTCCACCTCTAAATTCCTTTTCGGATGGCGTCTTTTTCCAGATCCCGGTGCTCAATCCGGATTCCATAGTCCTTCGCGTTGGAAAGACGCCGGTACAGCTCGTTGGCAAGGGTTACGGAACGGTGTTTTCCGCCGGTGCAGCCGATGCTGATAATGAGCTGATGCTTGCCCTCGGAAATATAATTCGGAATCAGAAAACGGATCATATCCTCTAATTTTTCCGCAAACACCTGCGCTGTCTCAAATCCCATCACATAATCCCGCACCGGAGCATCGTTGCCGGAGAGCGGGCGCATGCCTTCTACGTAGTAGGGATTCGGCAGGAACCGCACATCGAAAACAAGGTCCGAATCCGCCGGGATTCCGTATTTGAATCCAAATGAGAGCACGGTAATCATCAGATTTTTGAATTTCTGATCCTGCACGAAAATCTTATCGAGCTCCGCTTTCAGCTCTCTTGTGAGAAGCTGGCTCGTATCGAGAATGTAGTCCGCATCTTTTTTCAGGAACTCAAGTGCTTTGCGCTCTTTTCTAATTCCCTCATCCACCCGTCCAAGGCCTGCCAGTGGGTGCGTTCTTCTCGTCTCTTTGTATCGTTTGACCAGCACGTCATCGGACGCGTCCAGAAACAGGATCTCATAGCAGATTCCGTTGATGCTCATCCACTCCAGAACATTCTGCAGGTCCGGGAGCGCCTGGCCGCTTCGGATATCGATTCCGACTGCCACTTTCTGGATTTCTCCGGAAGTACCGTCGGCGGTAAGCTGTGCAAATTTTTCAACCAGCGGGATCGGAAGGTTATCGACGCAGAAATATTCCGCGTCCTCCAGCATTTTCAACGCTGTACTTTTTCCCGCACCGGACATGCCGGTCACAATTACAAAACGCATGTTTTTTCTCCTTTGGTGGATAACGAAAATCAGAATTCCCCGAGGAACTGGATTTCCGGCTCAAGCTGTACGCCAAACTGTTCTTTTACTTTTGCCTGGATCTGACGGATCAGTTCCATCACATCCGATGCGGTTGCACCACCTGCATTGATCAGAAAGCCGCAGTGTTTTTCCGATACTTTTGCACCGCCGACTGCATAGCCGGAAAGTCCGGCATCCATCACAAGCTTGCCTGCGAAATAGCCTTCCGGCCGCTTGAATGCGCTGCCGGCGCTCGGATACTCGAGCGGCTGTTTCTCTACCCGCTTGTTTTTCAATTCCTGCATACGGGCAAGAATTTCTTCTTTATCTCCCGGAACAAGCATAAGTTCTGCTCCAAGTACGACGTAGCCTCTGTCTTTGATGACGCTGGCACGGTAGCCGAAGCCGAGCTCTTCTTTTTCCAGTTTCCGGATCTCACCTTCTCTTGTG
Organism: Blautia sp. AM47-4; assembly: GCF_003479865.1. NCBI lineage: Bacteria > Bacillati > Bacillota > Clostridia > Lachnospirales > Lachnospiraceae > Blautia > Blautia sp. AM47-4. The sequence goes on along the minus strand of NZ_QUHY01000001.1, from coordinate 122,410 downwards.
AGTACAGTGACATTCTGTACAATATCCTTCATCTCTCCGCCGTAGCTCCCGCGTTCATACGGACGCCGCCGCCTAAAGTTCCAGGGATTCCGGAGGCAAACTCCATACCGGAAAGACCGGCTTCTCTTGCCGCCCGGCTGATGGATACGAGCATGCTTCCGGCTTTCGCCCGGATTCTGTTTCCTTCCACTTCGATTCCCTGAAAGTTTTTGTAAACCGAAAGAATCACACCGTGGTAGCCCTCGTCACTTACAACGAGATTGCTGCCGTTTCCGGTGACGAACCACGGGATCTCTTTTTCTTCGCAGAGAGCCACGATTTTTCTAATTTCTTCTTCTGTATGAGGAGCGACGAAATAATCTGCCGGACCGCCCACACGGAAGGTCGTATGATTTTTCATCGGTTCTGCGGTCTGTACCGCATCTTCCCCTGCAATTGCATAAAGTTCTCTGACAATCTCTTCTTTGATCACGATTTTTACCCTTTGCCGCATCTGCGGCCGAACATTTCATTACGAATTACTACGAATTACAGATTATACTTTTTAGACGCGAAAGCAGCCGACATCCCTCACTTCTTCGTTCGTTCTGCCAGCCGCTGTTTTTCTTCTTCGTCTGCCCGCCTTTTTGCAGGCTCACGGGGTATTCTACCACGAACCCTCAAAAAGTGCAACGAACTTTTTCGTTCCGGCTCTTTTTTCTATCAGATCTTCCGGATTGGTATCATTTCCTACATCAGACAGTCTTTTCCATGGATTCTCGCCGGGGTGACAAGCACCATCTGATTCATGAGATTTTCTTCTGAAAGAACGGCAACGCGCAGATATTCTCTCGTGTGTCCCGTCCAGTAATGGACGCCGTCGATCTCGACTTCTTCTTCCATGAGCACTTCCAGCTCTTTTCCGAGGAAGCCTTCCATATATTCCTGTCTCCGTCTCTCGTCCAGTTCCAGCAGAACGTGGCTGCGCTTCGTCTTCTCCTGCTCCGGAATCTGGCCTGTCATCGCTGCGGCGCGGGTGCCTTCTCTTCTCGAATACTTGAAGATGTGAGTCTCGAAGAAATGAATGTCCTCGACAAAGGCGCGCGACTCTTCAAACTCCTCCTCACTCTCCTGCGGGAAACCGACAATCACATCGGTCGTCAGCGCCGGATTTCCATATACCTTACGCAGAAGATCGCATTTGTGTTTGTATTCTTCTGCGGTATATTTCCGGTTCATCCGCTTCAGTGTTCCATTGCTTCCGCTCTGCAGCGAAAGATGGAAATGCGGGCACACCTTCGGCATTGCGGCGATCGCCTCTGCAAACTCTTCGGTGATGATGCCCGGCTCCAGGGATCCGAGACGGATTCTTCTGATGCCGTCCACTGCATCAACAGCACGGATGAGATCGAGCAGCGTCTCTTTTTCGCCCTCCGGGAAATCGAGTCCGTAGGAGGAAAGGTGGATACCCGTCAGCACTACTTCCTGATAACCGGCCTCTGCCAGACGTTTTACTTCTTCTACCACATCACTCTGGCGGCGGCTTCTGACTCGGCCGCGTGCGTACGGAATGATACAATAAGTACAGAACTGATTGCATCCATCCTGTACTTTCAGGAATGCGCGGGTGTGCTCCGCCGTTTTGCTGATCGAGAGTGTCTCGTACTCACGGTTGTGTGTCATATCCACGAGGAAGCTCTTACACTCCGCGTTGGATGGTTTTCCACCGTCCTCACGTTCTGCCAGAAAGTTTTCCAGAATATCCACAAGATCTTTCTTCTTATTATTTCCGATGATCAGATCAATCGCCGTATCCTCTTCGAGTTTTTCCCCAGCCGCCTGCACATAACAGCCGCAGGCCACAACAACCGCATCGGGATTCATCTTTTTCGCTTTGTGCAGCATCTGCCGCGATTTCCGGTCCGCAATGTTCGTCACGGTACACGTATTAATAATGTAAACATCCGCTCCCGGTGCAAAAGGCACGATCTCGTACCCTCTGTCTTCGAGGAGCTGCTGGATGGCTTCCAGCTCATATGCGTTCACTTTACACCCAAGATTATGCAAAGCTACCGTTTTTTTCATGCCATACTCCTTTCTTCTTCATCTTTATTATTAAAAATCACGAAGATTCCACTTTATCTTTGTATGTTTTCGCATTGACTTTTTCCCCTCCAGACGGTAAGATAAAGCTGTTAAATGAGGGTAATAAATAATGTTAACCAAATAACAGGGAGGATTACAAACATGAAAACAGTACAGATTTCTCTTAATTCTATCGACAAAGTAAAATCTTTCGTCAACGACATTTCCAAATTCGATTTTGATTTCGATCTGGTATCCGGAAGATACGTAATCGACGCAAAATCCATCATGGGAATCTTCAGCCTCGACCTTTCCAAACCGATCGACCTGAACGTCCATGCTGATGGAGATGCTCTTCAGACCGTACTTGATGTTCTTGCTCCGTACATTGTATAATTACGATAGAACATAAGGGCCGCGCACTCGCCGCGGCTCTTTTTTTGTCTTTGTTTATCATCAGGACCGGATCTTGTTTTTCAGAACCCCCAAAACAAGATCCGGCCTTTTTGTTCTTTAAAGCAAGTTTTCCTTAGCAGACCTCGATCGTCTCTGCGGTAGAAACTGCGCGTTCCATCATCTCATCGATCACGTCGTCCAGATGGCGCTCGGAGCATTTGATGACATTCAGGTTCGGTTTTGTCACCGGATGCTTTGCAACGAAGATCGTGCAGCAGTCCTCATACGGCAGAACGGATGTCTCGTACGTACCGATTTTTTCGGAAATATCGACGATCTCCTGTTTGTCGAAACCGATCAGCGGACGGAAGACCGGCATGGTGCAGACTTCGTTGGTAACGGCGAGGGAATGCATCGTCTGGCTTGCCACCTGTCCGATACTCTCTCCGGTGATCAGGCCAAGGCATTTGTCCTGACGTGCAAACGCTTCTGCGATCTTCATCATATAACGGCGCATGATGATGGTCAGCTCGTCGTGCGGGCATTTTTCGTAGATTGCAAGCTGGATCTCGGTGAAGTTGACCACATGCAGACGGATCGGGCCGCTGTAGCGTGCAACGAGTTTTGCAAGATCCACAACCTTCTGTTTGGCTCTCTCGCTGGTGTACGGCGGAGCGTGGAAGTAAACGGCATCAATCTTAACACCGCGTTTTGCGATCATGTATCCGGCAACCGGGCTGTCGATACCGCCGGAAAGCAGCAGCATGGCCTGTCCGTTTGTGCCGACCGGCATACCGCCAGGGCCTGCGATGCTCTCGCAGTACAGATAAATCTTCTGACGCAGCTCGACGTTCAGATAGATATCCGGCTCGTGAACATCTACTTTGAGGTTCGGGCAGATATCGAGGATGCGGCCGCCCAGCTCGCAGTTGACTTCCATTGTGTGCATCGGATAGTTTTTGTTCGCACGGCGTGCGCATACCTTAAAGGTTTTCTCCTCGGTCGGGTACAGCTCTTTCACGTAGGAAACCACTGCCTCTGCCAGATCTTCAAAGCCGGTGTCCTCTAAAATGACAACCGGGCAGATCTCGGCGATACCGAAAACTCTTGTCAGCGCATCGACAGCGCCCTCGTAATCAAAGTCTCCTTCGGTGTTGACATAGATTCGTCCCATCTCACGGGTGACCTGGAAAATTCCGTCTACCGGGGCAAGCGCGTGCTCCATCTGTAAGCAGAGTGCTTTTTCGAACAGATGACGGTTCTTTCCTTTAATGCCGATCTCGGCATATTTTACCAGAAATGCTTTGTACATCATCGTTTTTTATTCTCCTTTTTTCTCAGCCAGATCGCGGAAGAACAGAGGATATTCCTCAGAAAATTTCTTCAGGATCAGTTCAGATACCTGACGCATCTGCGGATGTGCGGCGTTGGCGCTTCGAAGCCGGATAAAGTGGCGCCACTCTCTTAAGTTCATGGTCATGACGATCTCGGTTTTCAGGGAGTTCGGAAGAATGCTTCTTGCCTCCTCCGGCTTTGCTCCGAGTTCGAGCATCTGGAAGTAATACTGCTCTGCAGCTTCCATTGCTTTCTGCCATACCTCGTATTTTTTACGGTCGTTCTCGTCGTCCAGATCATAGGAAAATCCGGTTGCCAGGTCGATACAGGTGATCTGGTTTCCAAATTTATCTTTCGAATAGTTGCAGTAGCGGGTGCTCTCCTGGCTGTAGCTTGCGATACGGTGGCGGACGATCTCATGGGTCACGCCGCGGTCGCACGTTACTTTTACGGTGATGGAGCCGTGCTCAATGACGGATTCATGGCCGCGTTTGATGATGCCTGCGATGAATTTCTCTGCAGTGCCTTCTCCAATGCGCTCCTCGCTCTTGTAGCAGACTCTTCCGATTTTCTCGATCCGGCGCAGCATATCCTCGTAGGATTCGGTGCTCAGGATTTCAATTTCCGGCTGTATTGTAATCATAATTTTCCTCTTTCTATTATTTCCTGGTAAATCTGCGCAGCATCGGCAGTACCTCGCGCAGCGTATCCAGGGTATAATCAATCTGTTCCAGTGTCGTAAATTCGCTGAAGCTGAACCGCACGGCAGACTCCATCTCGGCTTTCGATGCGCCGATGGCAGTCAGCGTCGGGCTTCCGGCTCTCTTGTGTGATGAGCAGGCGCTTCCGGCGGAAACGTAGATCTGGCGGTCCTCCAGCGTGTGTAGCAGCACTTCACTGCGCACATTTAAGAATGATGCATTGACAATCTGCGGCGCACCCTCTTCTTCCGGCATGCATGGATGACCACATCGTCCAGCTCCCGTAAGCCTTCGATCAGACGGTGTTTGCAGGCACGCATCTGCGCGGTCTGCTCGTCAAAATGCTTGTAAACGATCTCAGCGGATTTCGCAAGGCCTGCGATGCCCGGCACATTGTCGGTTCCGGAACGCATGCCGTTCTGCTGGCCGCCGCCTAAGATCAGCGGACGGATTTTTACTTTCTCATCAATATATAAAAAGCCGCTTCCCTTCGGTCCGTGGATCTTGTGGCCGCTCACGGAGAGCATGTCGATGCCCATCCGTTTCGGATAAATCCGGTATTTGCCGAACGCCTGGATCGCATCGACATGAAAATACGTTTTCGGATTTTTCGCCTTGATTCTGCGTCCGATCTCCCCGATTGGCTCAACAGCACCGATCTCATTGTTGACATACATAATCGAAACGAGAATCGTCTCCGGCGTGATCGCTTCTTCGAGTTCGTTCACATCCACAAGGCCTTCTTTATTTACCGGCAGGCGCGTAATACGGAACCCCTGCTCCTCCAGAAATGCCAGCGGTGCCGACACGGCCGGGTGCTCGATCGCGCTTGTGATAATGTGGTTTCCCGTTCTCTTATTTGCCATTGCTGTTCCGACGAGCGCCCAGTTGTCGGACTCTGTGCCACCGGAGGTAAAGAAAATTTCTTTTTCTTTGACTTTCAGAATCTTTGCCAGCGTTTCCTGGGCGGTTCTGATATATTGTTCTGCTTCTACCCCTTTTTGATGCATCGCAGACGGATTTCCATAATGATTTACCATCAGATCACAGACGAGATCTGCGGTTTCCTGATAAACACAGGTGGTTGCGGAATTGTCCAGATATGCTTCCATTATCTTGTTCGTTCCCTTCCTTCTAAAAGATACACCAGAATGGAAAGCACGGTCATTCCGGCCGTTTCCGTGCGCAGAATGCGCTTTCCGAGCGTAATCGGCTCTACCTTTTCCTTCATGGCCATTTCCACTTCCGCTTCGTCGATGCCGCCCTCCGGTCCGATCAGGATCGCAATAGATTCACCCGGTTCAATGGATTCCAGAATTCTTCTCGTTCCTTCCATCCCCTCTGCGTTCTCATACGGCATCAGGCGAACGTCTGATTCTGCTATCATTGCAAGCGCCTGCTGAAATGTAACAGGCATGTGTACCGTCGGAATCTGCATCCGTTTGGACTGCTTTGCCGCACCAAGCGCGATCGTCTGCCAACGCTCTGCTTTCTTTTCCGCCTTTTTCCGGTCCAGCTTCACAACGCAGCGTTTCATCTCCACCGGAACAATTTCCGTCGCACCAAGTTCCACTGCTTTTTGGATGATCAATTCCATTTTGTCACCTTTTGGCAGACCCTGAAACAGTACAATTCCGGACGGGAGTTCTCTGTCTGCTGCTGTGACTTCTTCTACTGCGGCAAGAACCTCCCCTTCCGGAAAATCCGAAACGGCACAATGATATTCCTTTTCGCCTCCGGTACTGACCAGTATTTTTTCGCCCGGCCGCATGCGGAGCACATTTTTGATGTGATTAACGTCACTGCCCGTGATGTGGACAGTGCCGTCATAAATCTGACTTTCTTCTACAAAAAAACGGTACATGAATCTGTTCTCTTTCTCTTCTGGTGTTTCGCTTTTCTTAATTTACATCGGTTTTCTTGCTGTAACGGAAACCCATTCGCCCTGATGTGTAACTTCAACCACTTCAAGTCCCGCTGCAACGACTGCCTCTTTGACAACTTCCTCTTTCACATCGAGAATGCCGGATGTGATATAAACAGCGCCCGGCTTCATCTGGTGTACGATTACCGGCGTCAGCGGAACGAGAACATCTGCAAGAATATTGGCGGTAACGATATCGTATTTCTCGTATCCGACTCTGTCCTGTACTTCTTTGTCATCAATGATATTTCCGATCATCATATCAAAAGCTTCTACCGGAATTCCATTGACTTCTTTGTTTTCCTCAACCGCAGGAACCGCACACGGATCGAGGTCTGTTCCGACCGCATGACGCGCACCAAGCTTCAGTGCAATAATCGAAAGAATACCGCTTCCGGTTCCGACATCAAGCAGCTCGGTATCCTTTGTCACATATTTCTTTAACTGACGGATGCAAAGCTGTGTTGTCTCATGCATACCCGTTCCAAAGGCTGTGCCCGGATCGATATGGATGATCATTTTATCCCGGTCTTCCGGCTTTACTTCCTCCCAGGACGGGATGATCAGAATGTCGTCCACATAGAACTGTTTGAAATACTGTTTCCAGTTGTTGATCCAGTCCTTGTCCTCTGTCTCAGACTCTGTGATGGTGCACTCTCCAAGGTCCAGGAACTCCTGCATTTCTGCAAGTGCCGCGCGGACATCTGCAAGAACCTTCTCCTTGTCCTCATCCACATCGAGGTAAAAATTCAGGTAGGCAATGCCGTCGTCATCCGGAATATCCGGCATGATATCCACGAACATCTGCTGTTTGTCGCTCTCGGTCAAAGGCTGTTTGTCCTGAATTTCCACGCCTTCGATTCCCACATCGGCCAGAGTGGAGATCACAATGTCTTCCACTTCCGATCTTGTTTTTAATGTAAATTTATTCCATTTCATTGTTTAAACTCCTTTTTGCGCTTCTCTTTTCCATACGTGCAAAGAAAACCACATTTATCATACACGATATCGTTCCTGTTGTAAATGTTATTTTCGGCTTTTACGGCCCGTCTCAATCCGAAATCTTTGTCAGAAAGCCATCTTTTTTCGCCTTCTGATAACGCCATATCAGCCCGAGTGTGGATAAAATGCGAACCCCAAGATCTATCAGGTTGAACCGGTACAGTGCCGTAAGATCTGCCCCAAGTGCCGTATACAGACGGACACCAAGCAACGGCAGAACACTGTTGGTCAGCGTCGTCATCATCGTAAAGAGGCTGATCAAAGCGAACGGTTCTTTTCCGGTGCGGCATTTAAAAGAATCTGTACCGTGCAGAGTGCAACGGCACACTGTGGAGCGTTCAGAACCGTCATCAGAACAATAAAAGTAACCCCGCGGTACGCCAACGGTAAATGTGGAACCAAAATCATAATAACCGGGCAGAAGCAAAGACCGATCCCGGCGAAAATCAGTGCAAAATCCGGCGATTTTTTCCGGACAACCTTCGCGATCATTCCAACTGCCGCAAGCTGACCGATATTGAAAACACCGTTGCAGATGGAAAGTGTCATCTCCGACATTTTGCAGTATTTGACCTGTCCTAAATACCACATGCTCCAGTCAAGCTGCCAGGTGATATAGAAAAAGACCACCGGCACGAAGAACCAGCGCAATGCTTTATTTTTCCCACACTTGTGATCGCCTCCAGCAGGTCAGAAACAGAAAAACGTGAGGATGCATTTCCCGCTTCTGCCGGAGCTTTGCCCTCCTCCTGCTGTTTCACCGGAATTTTTTTGATTGCAGCGGCCTGCAACAAAACGCAGACAGCACACAGATAAAAGAAGCTTCGGAGTACCAGAAGTTTTCCATCGGCCGTGTGGCATCTTCCCATCAGAATCCCGCAGATCACCGGTGCAAGAATGCCAATCACAAACATGAACTGATTCCGAAAGGCATAGACATCGTTTCGCTGCCGCAGTGAAACCGCAGCACCGAACATTGCCTGCCACTGCGCATTGTAAATAGCAAGTGCCCCCGCAGTAAATGCCAGTGATACAAAAAACAGCTCCATACGTCTCTCGCCGAGTGCCGGTACACTTCCAAGAAATGCATAGCCGGCACACATCACAAGAAGCGTAAGCATCGGTATCGTCTTTGTCGACTTCAGACGATCCGCCAGAATTCCAAGCGGCAGCAATGCTGCACACGCTACAATGTTCGGCACCATCTGGATAATGCCGATCTGACTGTCGGTTGCACCCATGTTTGTCGCATACAGATTCAGACCGAAACCGTTAATCGATGTGATATATTGCAGAAATACACCCTCGACGGCAAACAGCAGCATGATCTGCGCAGATGGCGGCATCTTTTTTGCCCGGTAAAACAGACTCTTTTTCATTGCTTCATCCCCCATGCCTTCTTTTGTCATCTTCACGTTCCTGCCCCCTGCCGGATACGTAAAGATTCTGCTTTCATAATGGCAATTGCATGTTCAAATGTCAACAGAAATACCCGGATCCGATGTGAGAATTTTAACGGCATTTTCTGTCAATATTCACAAAAGAAAAAAGGGCATTCTTCCTGTTGAATGCATGGGTTTGGCATAAGAAAAAGGAGCCCCCGTTTTACCTGGGGCTCCGCCTATTGGAAATGTTTATAGCAATCTCAGAAACCAAATTCATCTCCCACCGCAGAACGTGTCTTCTTGCCGGAAGAGGATAAAAAAATTCAGAACTGCTTTTTTGCATTATTTTCGGGGTTTGCTATCAGAATTCGATCTCGCGCAGATATCTGTGCAGCGCATCCTGCCAGGTCGGCAGTTTTTCGAATCCGTTCTCGGTCAGTTTCTCTTTGCTCATGCGGCTGTTGGACGGACGTTTTGCTTTTGCCGGGTACTGGTCAGAGCTTACCGGTGATACACTTACTTTTCCGTAAGCCGGATCGATCTCAGCGGCCTGTTTGAAAATCTCGCAGGCGAACTCATACCAGGAGCAGAGTCCCTCGTTTGTTGCATGGTAGCGGCCGTAGTTCTCTTTCTCTGCCATGTCAACAAGCAGGCGGGACAGGTCGTAGGTGTAGGTCGGGCTTCCTACCTGATCATCTACAACAGTCAGATGATCGTGTGTCTTTCCAAGGTTCAGCATGGTCTTGATGAAGTTCTTTCCGTTCACGCCGAATACCCATGCGATGCGGACGATGTAGAATTTTTTCACCCATTTCTCTACCGCGAGCTCTCCCTCGTATTTCGTCTGGCCGTATACGTTCAGCGGATGACGCTCATCATCCGGCTCCCACGGGCGGGTACCCTGGCCGTCGAATACGTAGTCGGTGGAGATGTAGATCATTTTGCAGTCAAGGTCATGGCAGACTTTTGCGATGTTCTCGGTTCCGACTGCATTGACCTGATGTACTTTTTCTTTTTTGTCATCATCCTCAGCAAGGTCTACAGCGGTCCATGCTGCACAGTGGATTACGCCATCCGGGTTTGCTTCGGTAATGACTTTTCTTACGCTTTCTGCATCGGTGATATCCATTTCTTCAATATCAACGCCGATTCCTTCATGACCGCGTTTTGCAAGTTCATTCATGACGTCATGGCCGAGCTGGCCTTTTACACCTGTTACAAATACTCTCATAATGGTTCTCCTTTTTTCTGATTTTGTTATCGTTATGTTTTGTCTGTCTCTTGTTTTTCAGTCTGATTTTCTGTTTGTACCATGAGTATAAAGGATGACGTTATGTCATGGTCAAGCACTTTTTTCAAAAACTGCCCCGGATTTTTCTTCCGGGGCAGTTTTCTTCAACGCTGTTCGCTTTTATTTGTCGATATATTTTCCGTTCATCACATCCATCAAGTACTGGCCGTACTGGTTTTTCTTCAGTGGCTCGATGTCGGTCAGAAGCTGGTCTTTGCCGATCCAGCCGTTCAGGTAACCGATCTCCTCGAGGCACGCAATCTTGCGGTGCTGATGCGTCTCGATGGTTTTTACGAAGTTGGTTGCCTCTACCAGACTCTCATGTGTACCGGTATCCAGCCAGGTAAAGCCCTGTCCAAGAAGCTCAACGTTCAGGCTGCCGTCTTCCAGATAGATCCGGTTCAGGTCGGTGATCTCAAGTTCTCCGCGCGGTGACGGTTTCAGGTTCTTTGCATACTCTACGACTTTGTTGTCATAGAAGTACAGACCTGTAACACAATAGTTTGATTTCGGTTTCTCCGGTTTCTCTTCGATGGAGATGGCTTTTCCCTCGGAGTCAAATTCTACGATCCCGAAACGCTCCGGATCATCTACATAATAGCCGAATACGGTTGCGCCTTTCCGGTCTCAGCGTTTTCTACTGCTGCTTTCAGGCGTTTGTTCAGACCGTGTCCGAAGAAGATGTTGTCGCCGAGCACCATGGCAACGGAATCATCCCCGATGAACTCCTCGCCGATGATGAAGGCCTGTGCCAGTCCGTCCGGGCTTGGCTGTACCTTGTAGGAAAGCTGTACACCGAACTGATGGCCGTCACCGAGCAGTGCCTCGAAACGCGGGGTGTCCTGCGGGGTGGAGATGATCAGGATGTCGCGGATGCCTGCATTCATAAGAACAGACAGCGGATAATAGATCATCGGCTTGTCATAGATCGGGAGAAGCTGTTTCGATGTTACCATAGTTAACGGATAAAGACGTGTGCCGGAACCTCCGGCAAGTACGATACCTTTCATAATTCGTTACTCCTTTTTCGTATATGATACCTCTAGTATAACCTCATTCCCGGAAACGCGTCAACCCGTATCGTAACGTAACCGTTACTGTTCACTCAGCAGTGAAACACTTGCTGTTTCGCTGCGTAAGAACATGTTTCAGGTGTGAGCAACCCTCCTTTTGCGAAGCAAAACTTTAAATGAGGGTTGCGAATGTTACAGTTCGCTGGGCACCAGTGAACTGTAACACGTAACGGTGTGTGATAACTTTGTGACGTTTCTGTTATCAGCAGCTGTATTTCGTCAGTTTCTGGCGGGAATAGATCGAGCTGTTGCGGTTGAATACGTAGGCCGCGGTGCAGACAATAAAGAAATATGGCAGATAATCGTAGCCAAAAATCTCGCCGCCGATGAAAATAGCCGCCAGTAAGGTATTGGTTCCGCCGCCGAAAACCGCCGCATAGCCAAGCGCCGCGGAAAGCTCCACCGGAATACCGAACAGATTGCCAAGGACTGCTCCCAGGGTTGCTCCGATGGTAAACAGCGGTGTTACCTCGCCGCCCTGAAACCCGGCGGACAGCGTCAGAATTGTCAGGATAAATTTCAGCGCCCAGTCATATGCATATACCTTTTCCCCATGAAATACCGCTTCCACCAGATTCGTTCCAAAGCCGCAATACCGTCCGCGGTACAGAAGCAGGAACAGAATGCTAAGGATAACACCGATGGAGAAAACACGCACCAGCGGATTTTTGATTTTTTCGCCGAGATATTTTTTCGTGTGCTTTAAGCACCAGGCGAAGAGGCCGCCTGTGATTCCAAAAATAATACCAAGTGTAATCAGACGCACCAGCAGGAACGGTGTCAGGCTTTCGCTGATGTGGACAGCCAGATTTTCTTTGCGGATTCCAAGCAGGGAAGCTACAGCGCTCGCAGAGAAAGATGCGGTAAACGCCGGAAGCAGTGCCTCGTACCGCATTTCACCTGCAGCGAGCACTTCTACTGCAAAGATCACAGCTGCAATCGGCGTTCCGAACATGCCCGCAAAGCCGGCAGCCATACCGGTTACCAGAAAGATACCGGGCGCGTTTTTAAACGGTAATTTTTTACCGGCAAAATAGGAAAACACAGCACCGATCTGAACGGCAACACCCTCCCTGCCGGCACTTCCACCGAACAGATGCGTCAACGCCGTTGAGAGCATTGCCAGCGGAATCATGCAAAGCGGAAGCTCTGTCTCCTCCTCATACGCTACATCAAAAATCAGACTCATGCCTCCTTTTCCCCTGCCACCGAATTTCTGATTGACTGCCACGATCACAAGACCTGCCATAGCGAGAAACGGCAGACACCAGAAAAGATGTGCCACGCGAATAGCCGTGACTTTCAAAAGCAGACGGCAGAACAGCGCCTCAATCAGACCGACTGCCGCACCGAGCGGAACGCCGGTCACACCGAGCAGCAGCAGGGCGCCGTAGGTGCGAAGGGATTTCTTCAGTTCTTCTTTCATTCTCTTTCTCTCCTTTTCGAATTCTGCTGTTATCATATCACGAAGCGGACAGATTGTGAACTATGGATACCTTTTCCTCCATACTCTTTGCCAGTGCGTCGGCAAATTTTTCCTGCATCCGGATTGCTTCTGTCATCTCCTGCTCCGTAAACTGCGCCGCAGCTTCCTCCTCGGACTGAAACAGCGGAAGAACCAGCTCTCTCGCATACTGTTTTCCCGTTTCAGTCAGACTGATGATTTTTTCCCGCCGGTTTGCCGGATTGACTTCCATTTCGATATATCCTGTTTTCGTTTTTAGTCCGTTTTCGTACTTTTTGTTTTAGTGTTTTTTTCTTCCTTTGTCAAGATTTCCAAAAGCCTCTTTTTTCCGTATATTTTCCGGCATTTTTCAAATACTAGCAACTGTCCAGACACTGTTAGGGAAAGGAGATTTTGAAGATGAGAAAAATCAGAAGAGTGTATATGACGCTGGCATTGGCGGTATTACTGGCCGGGATGACGGCCTGTGGAAACAACACCACGAATGACACCGGAAATGGCAATACCAACACGGAGAGCGACATGGGACAGACGGATAACAGAAACGATGTCAATACGACAGAGATGCCGTCAAACGACAATGTAAATGATGTGACGGAGGGCACCGATGGGAATGCCAACGGTACGAACGGTACAAATACCGGGGATGGAAATACCCTTGGGGATGATGTCGGCGACGCCGCTGAAGATGTGACCCGTGGTGTCGGTGAGGGCGTTGAGGATGTCGGCCGCGCGGTGGACGATGTGGTAAGCGGCGGCGACAATGAGACGCAGAATCCGCAGGAAAACGGAGCAACTACACAGAATGGAGCGGGGATGGCACAGTAAATATGCACTTCTGCTGCTCCCGTATCTAAAAAACTTCCCTTGGCGAACGATATATGCAGGTTCGCCGGGAAGTTTTTTTACTGCCAGGCACATCAGCACCTGGTTTAATCCGTCAATTTTGATTTTTTCTTTTACAGACCGCATCTGAATTTTCTGCCCTTCGCGCCAAGAATGCTGGCCATCCGATCGCCCCACGCTGCACGCTCTGCATAAATATCAACCCGTTCCAGATCTCCGCTCCGGTCCACAAAGGCAGGGAACAGGAATCCACAGATAGGATTTCCCGGCTCGTATTCTCCAACCAGCGGGCAGACAGCGCAGATCAGATAGGGGAACATCTCCTCGGATTCCCCCAGGCGCTCTTTATCGGAAGCCTTTGCAGGAATATCATACCGGTCATAAAACATGTAAATGGCATAAGCCCCGTGAATCTGCAATCCTTCGATCAGGATATCATAGAACGTTTCCAACAGCGCATCGTTCTTCAGTCCGCATTCCCGCAGCGCCATCAGCATCTGCCAGATACTGCCCGGCCCCTGGGATGTTTCCGGAAACGGTATTCCCGCAGCTTCTCATTCGATTCCGCAAACGGAATTTTCTTGGCAATCGCCAGATTCCTGGCCTTTTCCGAACCGGACAGTTTCAGAAAATGAATGTTGAAACTGCCGTCATACTCCCCATCCGAATCCGTATAGCAACCCGCCATCCGCACAAACGAAGTCCGCGCCGGCGTCATCCTCCTCGTCAGCTCCAGCATGTCTTCCCGATTAATCATACATTCCCTCCGACAGTAAATATATTCGAAACTCTCTGCCTTTGATCTTATCATAACATGCTTTTTCTGTCAGCAAGTTTTTCGGAATCAGATGGGATACTTATTGACCAGCTTCTTAAATTCCGCCACAGACACTGCCATACAGTCGGCGGCATCCTGAATGCTGATCGTTCCTTTTTTTAATAAATTTGATAACACCTCAAGTTTGCCTTTTTCAATGCCTTCCGTTTTGCTGTCTTCCATCATTTCATCAATTGCCTGGCTTATATTTTTATAAATTGCGTTCCTTCTCACCATTTGATAAAATCAAGACAGTATCTCGCATTTTATGATTTTGACATAGAAAGGAAAACACATGACATTAGCAGTAATCAGTGATCTTCATGGGAATTATTATGCACTCTCGGAGGTGATGGAGTTTCTTCGCAGGCAGCAAATTGACGGTATCATCGGGCTGGGGGATTTTGTGACGGATGGGCCGTTTCCGCAGAGGATGATGGGGGTGCTCCGCGAAATGCAGGAGGAGTTTCCGTGCTATCTGGTGCGCGGCAACCGGGAGGAATATCTGCTTGAGAATCTCTGGCAGCCGCAGAACTGGAAGGCGGGTTCTTCGACGAGCGGGCTTCTGGATTACACGTTTCGGAATCTTACCGAGCAGGATCTAAAATTTTTTGAGCAGCTGCCGACAGACGGTGTTCTGATTGGAAAGCTGGATGAAGCCGGGAAACTGGTTCCCGTTTTTGTGCCGCAGGAAGAAGTTACACCGGACACCTGCCGTGAATCCCTTTTCCCGGCACTTCGGCTCTGCCACGGCGCACCTGGTGAAATCCGAGGGAATTTCGGGCTGCATCCGGAGCTCCTGCTTTCTCATCTGGAAAATCTCGATGCCTCCATCCTGCTTGGCGGCCACAGCCACAAGCAGGAACAGAAAGAATACGCAGGAAAAACGTATCTGAATCCAGGATCCCTTGGGCTTGCGCTTGATGATGTCGGCGGCCATGCGCACTTCGCAATTCTGACGTTGGAAAACAGCACATGGCAGATCGAATGTTTTCAGATCCCCTATGATCTCGAGGGCTATCTCGCCGAGTTCGACCGTGCCGAACTGGAAACCCACGGCAGTGTACTTGCCCGCTCCTTAAAGCGGACGCTGACCTGCGGTATCAATTACTTTTATCTCACGGTAAAACGGGTGCGGGAACTTGCGGATGCACTGGCGCTGACTGATCTTGACGAAGAGCTCTGGGAAAAAGCGGAACGGGAGCTGAAATAGATTTTTTGACAGAGGAACGTATTCCTATTACACTGCATAAGTGAAAAAACTCATTGGCTAAAACAGAAAAGCAGCTCGAAAGAAAGCAGGCTGTGCAACTGCACACAGCCTGCCTTCTTTTTTATCTTTTCTATTTCCTGCTTCTGCCTTACTTCGCAGCAATCACATCCTGCATATCATACATACCGGCTGGCTTTCCAGCCAGGAATTTTGCGGCCTCTACTGCACCTTTTCCAAAAACTCCCTTGGAATATGCTCTGTGGGACAGGGTAACAACCTCGTCCGGGCCTGCGAAGATGACGTCGTGGTCGCCGACGATGGTGCCGCCGCGTACAGCAGAGATTCCGATTTCTTTCGGGTCACGCTGCTCGTGGCGCTGGCTTCTGTCGTATACGTAGTGGTACTGGTTGTCCATTGCCGCGTTCAGGCTGTCTGCCAGGGCGATGGCGGTTCCGCTTGGAGCGTCGCATTTCAGTTTGTGGTGTTTCTCCACGATCTCCATATCAAAGCCTGCTTCGGCAAGCACTTTTGCAGCTGCCTGTACCAGTTTCATCAGCGTATTCACACCAAGGGACATATTTGCAGAGCGGAGAACCGGGATTTCTTTGCTGGTCTCCTGCACTTTTTTGAGCTGATCCTCGGTGAGGCCTGTGGTGCAGAGGACGAGTGGAAGTTTTTTCTCCTTGCAGGCATCGAGCAGTGCGTCGGCTGCCTTGTAGGAAGAAAAGTCAACGACTACGTCTGCCGGAACATCGCATTCTGCCAGGCTTTTGAATACCGGATAATCGTTCTGGCCGTTGTCGTTCATATCGATTCCGGCTATGATTTCTGCATTTGCATCTTCTTTTACCAGGCCGGTGATGACCTGTCCCATATGGCCGTTGCAGCCATGCATAATAATTTTAACCATTGTCTTTTTCCTTCTTTACTTCGTGTATTCTTAACTTAAGCCAGTTTGATTCCAAAATCTTTCATAGCCTTTGCCAGGCGCTCCTGGTTCTGCGGCTCCATCTCGGTCAACGGCAGGCGAAGCGGTCCAACCTCTTTGCCCATCAGGTTCAGCGCTGCTTTTACCGGAATCGGGTTTACTTCGCAGAACAGCGCATCGATGAGCGGCAGTGCTCTCAGCTGGATTTCTCTGGATCCGGCCACATCGCCGTCGAGGAATTTCTGTACCATGTCGTGGGTCTCACGCGGTGCTACGTTGGAAAGAACGGAGATTACACCGCTTCCGCCAAGGGAAAGGATCGGCACAACCTGATCGTCGTTTCCGGAGTACAGATCGATCTTTCCATCGGTCAGCTGCATAATTTTTGCGACCTGGGAAATGTTTCCGGAAGCCTCTTTGACTGCAACGATATTCTCAACGTTGTTGAACAGATAGACGATCGTTTCCGGTGCAATGTTTACGCCGGTTCTGCCCTGAATGTTGTAAAGGATGACCGGCACTTTGACGCTGTCTGCGATTGCGGTAAAGTGTGCAATCAGGCCCTTCTGTGTTGCTTTATTGTAATACGGAGAAACGAGAAGAAGTCCGTCCACGCCGTATTTTTCTGCTTCCTGAGACAGATAAATTGCTGTCTCCGTGCTGTTGGAGCCGGTTCCTGCAATTACCGGGATTCTGTGATTTACTTTTTCCACGGTATATTTGATGGCATCCAGATGCTCCTCATGGGACAGGGTCGAAGCCTCACCGGTGGTTCCGCAGATAACGATGGCGTCGGTTCCGCCGGCGATCTGCTCCTCAATCAGTTCTCCGAGTTTTTCGTAATTCACTTCCTGTGTTTCGGTCATCGGTGTGATAATTGCAACAGCTGCACCTTTAAAAATAGACATTCTCTTTTCCTCCTGTATGTTGTGTCAGATAAAACCATAAGAAATCAGTCGCCGGAGCTTATCTCCCACGGAAAATTTCACTTTCCGTTTAAAAAAGAGGCGCCTCATCCCAGATAAGATCGCCTCCAAATTCACACATACGCAGTATCTATGATCAGATAGCTCTCCATCTCTCGATGACAGTCGCAGATTTTTTCAACCTGCGCCCAGGAGCATACCGGTTCAGCGCCGGATGTCCTTCGGCATTCTTCCCTTTTCCTCTTCTTCTTTTGCTGCTGAGGCATCCGAAAAGGTACTCTTGAAGTAATGCGACCTCTATCCACTTCAGTTCTGCTTTTACTATAGCATCATTAAATTTTCTTGTCAACAGCGGATCGCGCTTTAACTCTCACTATATTCCAGCTTGCTCACCGAAACCTCATATGCAGTCCGCTTTTCCATTTCCGTCTCGCTCAGCCGCTTCATATATTCCCGGCTCTGGATCCGTCCCCAGATGAGAACGTGGCCGCCCACGGCAAACGCAGAGGCATACCGCGCATTCCGTCCCCAGCAGATGCACGGGATATAATCTGATTTTCCATACGGACGGTTGACCGCGATCAGAAGGTCGGCGATCTCTCTTCCCAGAGGTGTTTTCCGGTAGACCGGCGGTTTACATATGTATCCATCGAGGTAAATCTGGTTGGATTTGACGGAATCGTCCTCTTCCTCCACGAAGCTTAATTCCCGCGCAAATACGGAGAGTACCAGACGGTTCTTCTTCTCCTCGTGGCGGTTGTAGGACCGGAACTGACCGCTGATGCAGATCCACTCACCCTGGTAATCCTGTGATACGTCCACCAGCCGCTCGGAGACCATCACCGGAATGATGTCCTGCGATTCACTCAACCGCTTGACCATCACATCGACGAGGTAAAAGCCCTCTCCGAATACCTGATGGCTGAATGTAAACGGGGAGACAATCTCTCCCATGATAACCACCTGATTGTTTTCAATCATCTTGTCTGCCATAATGAAAATCCCCTTCCTTTGTCTTTTCTTTCTGAATATTGATTTCTGATCGGTACTTTGCTGATCTATAATCCTAATGTATGAACCACATTTCTTTTTCAGAACCACTTTTTTCCAGATTTTTTTATTTCTATTCAAATCAGCATTCTGCCCAATTTTTTGTATATGTTTCTGTAAAAACCGCACCACATGCTTCGTATTTTCTACCATTGCAATACAAAAAATGTCACATCTTCCCTGTTTTTTTTCTCTGTTCTGTGCTATAATAGTTCAGATAGGCAGGCATCCAGCAGAGACAAAACGGCAAGGCACCTGCCTTTGTGCTGTGATAAACATTCCCGGCCGGCTTGAAATTTTGAAAAATTGAACCCGGCAGGGTCAACTCATAGGAAGAGGAATGAAGAAATGAAAACAACGAGAGAAGATGTAAGAAACGTTGCCATCATCGCCCATGTCGATCATGGTAAAACTACACTGGTAGACGAGCTTCTGAAACAGAGCGGCGTTTTCCGTGCCAATCAGGAGGTTCAGGAACGTGTCATGGACTCGAACGATATCGAGCGTGAGCGTGGAATCACCATTCTTTCCAAAAATACAGCAGTTTACTACAAAGGAACGAAAATCAACATCATCGACACCCCAGGCCATGCGGACTTCGGCGGCGAGGTTGAGCGAGTTCTGAAAATGGTAGACGGCGTTATTCTGGTTGTAGACGCATTCGAGGGCGCTATGCCGCAGACCAAATTCGTGCTGAAAAAAGCACTCGAGCTGGATCTGTCCGTTATCGTCTGCATCAACAAGATCGACCGCCCGGAAGCACGCCCGGATGAAGTTATCGACGAAGTGCTCGAGCTTCTGATGGACCTCGATGCATCTGACGAACAGCTTGACTGTCCGTTTCTGTACGCATCCGCAAAGATGGGTCATGCCGTACTCGATCTGAACGATACCCCGAAGGATATGACTCCTCTGTTCGAGACCATCCTGAAATACATCCCGGCTCCGACCGGCGATCCGGAAGCTGGCACACAGCTTCTGATCAGTACCATCGACTACAACGAATACGTTGGACGTATCGGTGTCGGCAAAGTTGAAAACGGAACGATCCGCGTGAACCAGGACGTTATGCTGGTCAACCACCACGATCTGACCAAGAAGAAAAAAGTAAAGGTCAGCAAACTGTATGAATTTGACGGACTGAAAAAAGTAGAGGTTACTGAGGCAGGCATCGGTTCTATCGTTGCTGTTTCCGGTATCCCGGATATCCACATCGGAGATACTCTCTGCGGCGATCTGGACAACCCGGTTTCCATCCCGTTCCAGAAAATCTCCGAGCCGACTATTTCCATGAACTTCATCGTAAACGACAGCCCGCTGGCCGGTAAAGAAGGTAAATACGTAACTTCCCGCCACCTGCGTGACCGTCTGATGCGTGAGCTGAACACTGACGTTTCTCTCCGCGTCGAGGAGACTGATTCCGCAGACTGCTTCAAGGTTTCCGGCCGTGGTGAGCTGCATCTGTCCGTCCTGATCGAAAACATGCGCCGTGAGGGATATGAGTTCGCAGTAAGTAAGGCAGAGGTTATCTACAAAGAGGACGAGCGCGGACGCAAACTCGAGCCAATGGAAATCGCATACGTTGACGTTCCGGACGAGTTCTCCGGTACTGTCATCCAGCTCCTCAGCGAGCGTAAAGGCGAGCTTCACGGCATGAGCCGCGCAAGCGATGGTTCCACCCGTCTGGAGTTCGAAATCCCGGCACGAGGCCTGATTGGTTTCCGTGGACTCTTCATGACCTCCACCAAAGGAACTGGTATCCTGAACACCGAGTTTGAAGATTACGCACCGTACAAGGGCGACATTGAATACCGCAAACAAGGTTCCCTGATCGCTTTCGAGGCAGGCGAGTCCGTTACCTACGGTCTGTACTCCGCACAGGAGCGCGGTACTCTGTTCATCGGACCTGGCGAGAAGGTTTACGCCGGTATGGTCATCGGACAGAACGGAAAAGCCGAGGATATCGAGCTGAACGTCTGCAAAACGAAGCACCTGACCAACACCCGTACGTCCTCCTCCGACGAGGCACTGCGTCTGACTCCGCCGAGAATCCTTTCCCTCGAGCAGGCTCTGGACTTCATCGACAAGGACGAGCTTCTTGAGGTTACTCCGGTTTCCTTACGTATCCGTAAGAAAGAGCTGGATTCCAGACTTCGTAAGAGAGCGGCAATGAAATAAATTTTCATAAAATGACATAAGAACCGCCGGTTCACTCTTGATTCGAGAGTAAACCGGCGGTTCTTTGTCGTTTTTCCATTCTGTTTTCTATTCGTTTGTCGTTCCGCCATGGAAGCCGTAATACGTCTCTCCCGCTGCAAGATCCACGCCGTTTGCCGCTGCAAGAGTATGAATCGTGACAAGCTCATACCCGCGGTTGATCAGCTCCGGCACGATCGTTGCACACGATTCTACGGTCGTCTCGTGGATATCATGCATCAGGATAATGTCTCCCGGGCTTACACTGTCGAGAACGGCGCTGATGTTTGCCTGTACATTTTTCGTCTGCCAGTCCAGGGTATCGACATCCCACATGATGCTCGGGCGGCCGATAGATGCGAGCAGTTCATCGGTGCTGTTTCCATACGGGAAACGGATGACAGTTGCACCCTGTCCGTTGTTGTACTGGGCGATCAGATCATCCGTCATCTGGAACTGGGCAAGGCCGTCGTCGGTGCTCAGTTCTTTCATATTCGGATGCGCATAGGAGTGGTTTCCAAGCTCACAGCCGATCGCCGCCATACGCGGGATCACATCTGCACCGTATTTTTCCACATTGCTGCCGAGCATAAAGAACGTCGCCTGTGCCCCGTACTGCTCCAGCGTATCGAGAAGCGTGCTGGTATAGACGCCTGGGCCGTCATCAAAGGTCAGGGCTACCATCATCGAGCCGTTGCGGTCTGGCTGGTAAACACCCTGGTCATCAAAGTAACAGCCTTTTCCGCCGATCGCTTTCCAGCCGGTCGCCATGTAACCATTGGAATCAAAATGGTACTGGTTTCCGTCGATATCTGCCCAGCCGTTGACGTAGTACGTTGTGGCATCCGTTGCGTACCACCAGCCCGACGAGCTGTACTGCCATCCCGGCGTCTCATTCGGCGGCGTGGTCTCCGCAAGCTTCTTAATTCCCGCATTTCCCGATCCGTCCTCCGCCTCCGGCGCCGTCTCGCTCACCGTCTTTGCGGCTGTGTCATTACTCAGTACAATTCCTTTTTTCGCAAGCTGCGCTCCCGCAAATTTCCAGATAAGCGCAAGAAAAAGAAGGCCGATTACCACACACAGGGAAATCCGTGATACTTTCTGCATCATCTGTCTGCGGCGCATCTGCTTTCTTCTCTGTTTCAATGATTTTCTTTCCATATGATCTGTTTATACTCCATCGTCCCGCCCCTTTGCGGAACTTTCTTCCATCGTAACACAAACGTTTTTCGACATTTTTCTACTTACTATCATAACGTGATCTGACCTAAGATGCAAGGCACAAATTCTTACATTTTTCCACTTCTGGTAAATTAATGTTTATCGTTTCTTAACATCTTGTCACAAAAAAAGAGTGACTCTGCACCCATGGTAAAAGCGGATACAAAATCACTCTTTGTCACTCTCTTTTAAAAAACCTGGTTTCTTTCTGGTGCTTTGCCACCAAATCACAGGTCTTCCACCTGTCCAGCCTGATTATCCTCTCTGCTTAAGAGTAACTGCAAAATTTTAACGTTGCCAGAACAACAGAAGCAAACACCTTATGCCTCATGTCCTATTTTAGTCAGGAAATCGCTGCCCATCACCCATTTTTCGTTTTCCAGCGTCACAACGGACTCGAGTTTCCAGGTGACGGTCTCTATTTTGGTTTTGCGGAAGAAATGGAGGAAACGGGTTCGTCGCTCGATCGCAGCGGTCACGTTGGTTTCGATCTTCATCTGGTTGGATTCGTTGGTTACGGTTGTGGAGACGCTGCTCACGGTGATGCTGGTGATTCCGGTGTTGGTGTCGCTGTTCAGGTAGGCATCGCAGAGCTGCTGGTACTGTTCTTTGGCGGTTTTCTGTACGGCGGTGTCGGCGGAAAATTCATTTTTGATGGTGCTGAAGGATTTTCCGGCGGCTGCGGCTGTGAATACCTTGTCCAGGGACTCTTCTGCGCGGTCGGCGATGGTTTTGCCGGTGGAATCGTTGAGTTTTAAATCCGGCAGGAATTCCATGCTGCTGTTGTCCTGCACGAGGACGATCTCGCGGTATGGGTCTTTCTGTTTTTCGGTCAGTTCAATGGTGTGGCCGCCGAGGAAGAGATACGGGATTTTGTAGATGCTGACGTTATCTGCCGTCTCTTTTAAATACTTTTTCCCGACCTGCACGCCGTCCAGATAGAACGAGGCATCCGCCGGGACGGTGATTTCGACATCCGTCACGCAGCTGTCTTTCGGCACAACGTACCACTCTTTGAAGTTCCATTTTACGGTATCCCCGGCGGCGATCTCCAATGTTTCTTCCTGCGAGTCGCTCATGCCTTTTAACGTGTACCGCACAGTATAAATCCTGTTTTCCCCGGTCTCAAGATTCTGTTTTCTGCGCATGAAAAAGCTCTTGATCTCCGGTGTTCCCTGCCCGTCAGTGCCGTCCTGTTTTGCTTTCCAGGTCATTGCATTGACGTAGTTCTTCCGCGACAGAAACGTGCTGTCCGGGAACTGGCATACATCGTATGCACTGTTCCAGTCTCCTGCCAGGCATGCTTCCACGTAATTCCGTCCTGCCGCCTGCGGCGCATACAGATACGCGCCTGCCATAAAAAATACGGCGCACAGAATCAGAAACAGACTGAGATTCACGATCAGAATCCGCAGACTCATCGGCAGATCACGAAATTTTGCCGCCCGTATTTTCACAGAAAGCTCCGTCGTCTCTTCTCCATCTTTTTCCACATGGCGGAATTTTTTTCCTTTTCTTTTCCACTCTTGGAGCATAGTTTTCCTCATCTTTTCCTCTTTATTTGGTAATTATTCAGAGCCATGCGAAATGGAAGAAAAAATTGCGAATCATGCTTGCATGAATGAGCAGTTTTTTCTGGAATTTCATATGGCGACAAGCCACATCGAGATGCAGCGTAAGCGGAATCGAGATGGGGCTCTGAATAATTACCTTGTTTCTTCCACCGAATACGTATGCACCCGGTCACTCGTCTGGCTGTATGCCTCGCCTTCCGCATAATACTCCTGCGACGTCGTGGAAAAACGCGTAATCGTCTCTTTCACACGCTCCCCCGTCGTTCCCTGATGAAGAAACAGCCCCACGATCATCAGAATCGCAAACACATTCAGAATCAGTACCGCCGCATTTGCCACGATGCCAGGTAATTTTTTTATCCACATAGGCTTCCCTCTTTTCTGTCTCCATTGTAACAAAATGCTCCCGAAAATACAAGGAAAGCAGAGACCCCGGCGAACCGGAAATTCTCTGCTTTCCACAAATGACATATTTATTTTTTAACCTGAAAGGGTTTACTCCTCGGTATCATCCTTTGACGGAATCATTTCCTCAAAGTCGAAGTCAAGCATCGGCTCTTCCTCTTCAGCTGACGGTTCTTCAACCGGAGCTTCTGCTGCCGGAGCATCGTCCTCAAGATCTTCGGTCAGAATCAGATCCTCGTCCTCTTCTTCCTCGATCATGCTGTCGGTATTCAGATGAATGTTGCTGTAACACTTCATACCGGTACCGGCCGGGATCGGTTTACCGATGATAACGTTCTCTTTTAAGCCCACCAGATGGTCAACCTTACCCTTGATAGCAGCGTCGGTCAGAACCTTGGTGGTCTCCTGGAAGGATGCTGCGGACAGGAAGGAATCGGATGCCAGGGATGCTTTGGTGATACCAAGCAGTACCTGTTTTCCTTCTGCCGGCTCTTTGCCTTCTGCGATCAGAGCTTTGTTGGTCTCGTCGTAATCCAGGAAGTCTACCATGTCGCCCGGAAGGAATTCGGTATCTCCGTTTTCCTCGATGCGGATCTTCTTCAGCATCTGGCGAACGATAACCTCGATATGCTTATCGTTGATTTCTACACCCTGCAGACGGTAAACTCGCTGTACCTCGCGGATCATGTAATCCTGAACGGCACGTACACCTTTGATCTTCAGGATATCATGCGGGTTGACAGAACCCTCGGTCAGCTCGTCTCCGGCTTCCAGAACTGTTCCGTCTGCGATCTTAATACGGGATCCGTAAGGGATCAGGTATGTCTTGGATACGCCGTCTTCCGGATTGGTAACAACGATTTCGCGTTTCTTCTTGGTGTCTTTGATCTGTGCAACACCGGCGATTTCGGTGATGATGGCAAGTCCTTTCGGCTTTCTTGCTCGAAAAGCTCCTCGACACGAGGAAGACCCTGTGTGATATCTCCACCGGCAACACCACCGGTATGGAAGGTACGCATGGTCAGCTGTGTACCAGGCTCACCGATCGACTGTGCTGCGATAATTCCGACAGACTCACCAACCTGTACTGCCTCGCCGGTTGCCATGTTGGCACCATAGCATTTTGCGCAGATTCCGTTACCGGAACGGCAGGTAAGAATGGTACGGATTTTTACTTTTGTATAATGCTCACCGTTCTCGTTGATGCCGTCTTTGATGACACGGGCAGCACGTTTCGGGGTGATCATATGGTTTGCTTTTACAATGACGTTGCCGTCCTTGTCTTTGATCGTCTCGCAGGAGAAACGGCCTGTGATACGATCCTGCAGACTCTCGATCTGCTCTTTTCCGTCTGTGAACTCGCTGACCCACATACCCGGAATTTCGTCCTTGCCCTCGGCACAGTCGATTTCACGGATGATCAGGTCCTGAGAAACGTCTACCAGACGACGGGTCAGGTAACCAGAGTCGGCGGTACGAAGCGCGGTATCGGACATACCTTTTCGTGCTCCATGTGCGGACATGAAGTATTCCAGTACCTGAAGACCTTCACGGAAGTTTGACTTGATCGGCAGCTCGATGGTATGTCCGGTTGTATCGGCCATCAGTCCTCGCATACCGGCCAGCTGTTTGATCTGCTTATCGGAACCACGGGCTCCGGAGTCAGCCATCATGAAGATGTTGTTGTATTTATCCAGTCCGTCGAGCAGTGCTTTTGTCAGCGCATCGTCGGTCTTCTTCCAGGTATCTACAACCTCTTTGTAACGCTCTTCGTCTGTAATCAGACCACGTTTGAAGTTTCTTGTAATCTTGTCTACCGTTGCCTGTGCTTCGGCGAGCATCTCCGGCTTCTGCGGCGGCACGGTCATATCGGAAATGGATACGGTCATGGCTGCACGGGTGGAGTATTTATATCCGGTTGCCTTGATATAGTCCAGAACCTCTGCGGTCTTGGTAGCTCCGTGTGTATTGATGACTTTTTCCAGAATCTGTTTCAGCTGTTTCTTTGCAACGAGGAAATCAACCTCAAGCGCAAGCTCGTTACCCGGAACCGTACGGTCTACGTATCCCAGATCCTGCGGCAGAATCTCATTGAAGAGGAATCTTCCGAGTGTGGAGCTTACGTTCTGCTGCATTACAGTACCATCTTCCATCTCTTTTTCGCAGCGGATGGTAATCTTGGTCTGCAGGGTAATGTATCCGTTCTCGTATGCCAGGATGGCTTCGTTCATATCGCGGAAGAAGCTTCCTTCGCCCTTCTCGCCCGGACGCTCCTGTGTCAGATAGTAGATACCAAGAACCATATCCTGGGAAGGAACGGCTACCGGACCACCATCGGACGGTTTCAGCAGGTTGTTCGGAGAAAGAAGCATGAAACGGCACTCTGCCTGCGCTTCTACAGACAGCGGCAGATGGACAGCCATCTGGTCACCGTCGAAGTCGGCGTTGAATGCGGTACAAACCAGCGGGTGCAGCTTAATCGCTTTACCTTCTACCAGAATCGGCTCGAACGCCTGGATACCCAGACGATGCAGGGTAGGGGCACGGTTCAGCATAACCGGATGCTCTTTGATGACGTCCTCGAGAACGTCCCATACCTGCGGCTCGAGTTTCTCGACCATTTTCTTTGCATTTTTGATGTTATGTGCAGTGCCGTTGGAAACCAGCTCTTTCATAACGAACGGTTTAAACAGCTCGATTGCCATTTCTTTCGGCAGACCGCACTGGTAAATCTTCAGTTCCGGTCCTACGACGATAACAGAACGGCCGGAGTAGTCAACACGTTTACCAAGAAGGTTCTGACGGAAACGGCCGGATTTACCTTTCAGCATGTCGGACAGAGATTTCAGAGGACGGTTTCCAGGACCGGTTACCGGACGGCCGCGGCGGCCGTTGTCGATCAGGGCATCAACTGCCTCCTGGAGCATACGTTTCTCGTTGCGCACGATGATATCCGGTGCACCGAGCTCCAGCAGTCTCTTCAGACGGTTGTTACGGTTGATGATACGGCGGTACAGATCATTCAGGTCGGATGTTGCAAAACGTCCTCCGTCAAGCTGTACCATAGGACGCAGATCCGGCGGAATAACCGGAACCGCATCAAGAATCATCCACTCCGGACGGTTTCCGGACTCACGGAATGCCTCAACAACCTCAAGTCTCTTGATGATGCGGGCTCTCTTCTGTCCGGTAGAATCTTTAAGACCTGCCTTTAATTCAGCAGACTCTTTTTCCAGATCGATTGCCATCAGAAGCTCTTTGATGGATTCCGCACCCATACCTGCACGGAAGCTGTTTCCGAACTCCTCTCTGGCATCCTGGTATTCTTTCTCGGTCAGAACCTGTTTGTACTGTAATTTGGTATCGCCTGCATCAAGAACGATGTAGTTTGCGAAATACAGAACCTTTTCCAGAGTTCTCGGAGACAGATCCAGGATCAGTCCCATACGGGACGGAATTCCTTTGAAATACCAGATGTGGGATACCGGAGCTGCCAGCTCAATGTGTCCCATACGCTCACGGCGCACACTGGATTTTGTTACTTCTACGCCGCATCGGTCGCAGATTACGCCTTTGTAGCGAATTTTCTTATATTTACCGCAATGGCACTCCCAGTCTTTGCTTGGTCCGAAGATTCTTTCACAGAACAGACCGTCTTTTTCCGGTTTCAGCGTTCTGTAGTTGATGGTCTCCGGTTTTTTTACCTCGCCATGGGACCACTCCCGGATTTTCTCCGGGGAG
Organism: Blautia sp. AM47-4; assembly: GCF_003479865.1. Taxonomy (NCBI): domain Bacteria; kingdom Bacillati; phylum Bacillota; class Clostridia; order Lachnospirales; family Lachnospiraceae; genus Blautia; species Blautia sp. AM47-4. The sequence continues at coordinate 94,857 of NZ_QUHY01000001.1, read as the reverse complement.
GCAAGTCCTATTTTGATGGCATCAAAGCTCATCTGGTAATTTTCTTTTTTTGCTGTTTCTGGCATTTGATTACCCCTTTCCTCGCAAAGCGAAGATCTACAAGTTACATGTCATCATCTGAACTTTCATCCAGATCAAGATAAGAGTCTTCTTCTTCATCCTCTTCCACATCTACCATTTCTTCTCCGTCAAACTCTTTCTTGGAGAATCCATAGTCACCAAATCTCTCGTCCTCTCTGTCAGAGTAACGGTCTCCCTCGATGATGTGGTTCAGATTGGTATCACCGTAATCAACTGATTCCATAATTTTAACTTCGGTATTGTCATCACGCAGTACGCGGACATCGAGTGCCAGGGACTGCAGCTCTTTCAACAATACTTTGAAGGATTCCGGAATACCAGGCTCCGGAATATTGTCGCCCTTGATGATGGCTTCGTATGTCTTCACACGGCCAACCACATCGTCAGACTTCACAGTCAGGATCTCCTGCAGCGTGTAGGATGCACCGTACGCCTCAAGAGCCCAAACCTCCATCTCTCCGAAACGCTGTCCACCGAACTGAGCTTTACCACCCAGCGGCTGCTGTGTAACGAGGGAGTATGGGCCGGTAGAACGTGCATGGATCTTATCGTCTACCAGGTGATGCAGTTTCAGGTAATGCATGTGTCCGATGGTGGTTCTTCCATCAAACGGCTCACCGGTACGTCCGTCGCGGAGCTGTACCTTACCGTCTCTTGCGATATCAACGCCCTTCCACAGTTCTCTGTGATCCAGGTGCTCTTCCAAGTACTGATATACTTCCGGAAGCAGAACATCTTTATATTTCTCGGAGAATGCATCCCATTCCATGTTTACATAATCGTTTGCCAGTTCCAGGGTATCCTGAATATCTTTCTCGTTTGCGCCGTCGAAAATCGGGGTGGATACGTTAAATCCAGCGCTGCTGCTGCAAGGCTCAGGTGGATCTCCAGCACCTGTCCGATGTTCATACGGGACGGCACACCCAGAGGGTTCAGCACGATGTCCAGCGGACGTCCGTTCGGCAGGAACGGCATATCCTCTACAGGAAGTACACGGGAAACGACACCCTTGTTTCCGTGACGACCAGCCATCTTATCGCCGACAGAGATTTTTCTCTTCTGTGCGATGTAGATGCGGACTGCCTGGTTTACTCCAGGAGAAAGTTCGTCGCCGTTTTCACGGGTAAATACTTTGGCGTCCACGATGATACCATACTCACCGTGCGGTACTTTCAGGGAAGTATCACGTACTTCTCTTGCTTTCTCGCCAAAGATGGCACGGAGCAGACGCTCCTCTGCGGTCAGCTCGGTTTCTCCCTTCGGAGTTACTTTTCCGACCAGAATATCACCGGCACGTACCTCTGCACCGATGCGGATGATTCCACGCTCGTCCAGGTCTTTTAAGGCTTCATCGCCGACGCCCGGAACGTCTTTTGTGATCTCTTCCGGTCCAAGCTTGGTGTCACGGGCCTCTGCCTCGTACTCCTCGATGTGGATGGAAGTGTAAACATCATCCTGTACCAGACGCTCGCTAAGAAGAACGGCGTCCTCGTAGTTATATCCTTCCCAGGTCATAAATCCGATCAGCGGGTTTTTACCAAGAGCAAGCTCGCCCTGGTAAGTAGACGGACCGTCTGCGATTACTTCGCCGGCCTCTACATGGTCACCTTTAAATACGATCGGTTTCTGGTTGTAGCAGTTGCTCTGGTTGCTTCGCATGAATTTGGTCAGATGGTAAACATCTTTTGTTCCGTCATCATTGTTCATGCGGATCTCGTTGGAGCAGGAATAGGAAATGGTTCCTGCTTTTTTTGCAACGACGCAGACACCGGAGTCTACGGCTGCTTTTGCTTCGATACCGGTTCCTACAACAGGAGCATCGGTGATCATCAGCGGTACGGCCTGACGCTGCATGTTGGATCCCATCAGCGCACGGTTCGCATCGTCGTTCTGAAGGAACGGGATCAGCGCCGTAGCAACGGAGAATACCATCTTCGGAGACACGTCCATGTAATCAAACATGTGCGGCTCGTAGGACTGGGTCTCATCCAGATAACGTCCGGAAACGTTCTTGTTGAGGAAGTGTCCTTCTGCATCCAGCGGCTCATTTGCCTGTGCTACATGGTAATTATCCTCTTCATCTGCGGTCATGTAGACTACTTCGTCGGTAACACGCGGATTTTTCGGATCTGATTTGTCAATTCTTCTGTATGGAGCCTCAACGAAGCCATACTCGTTGATGCGCGCATACGATGCCAGAGAGTTGATCAGACCGATGTTCGGTCCCTCAGGAGTCTCGATCGGGCACATTCTTCCGTAATGGGAGTAGTGTACGTCTCGAACCTCGAATCCGGCACGGTCACGGGACAGACCGCCAGGTCCAAGGGCGGAAAGACGTCTCTTGTGCGTCAGCTCTCCAAGCGGGTTATTCTGATCCATGAACTGGGACAGCTGGGAAGATCCGAAGAACTCTTTGATTGCAGCTGTAACCGGTTTGATATTGATCAGGGACTGCGGAGAAATTCCGTCGATGTCCTGTGTTGTCATGCGCTCACGTACCACACGCTCCATACGGGACAGACCGATGCGGTACTGGTTCTGAAGCAGCTCACCTACGGCACGGATTCTACGGTTGCCAGGTGGTCGATATCATCGGCATTTCCTGCGCCGTATTCCAGATGCATGTTGTAGTTGATGGAAGCGAAAATATCTTCCTTTGTGATATGTTTCGGAATCAGGTCGTGAATGTCACGTTTGATCGCCTGTTTGATCTCTTCGATATCGGTATTTTCCTCCAGGATCTTTTCCAGAACCGGATAGTATACTTTCTCGTTGATGCCAAGTTCTTCCTCGTCAACATCTACCCATGCTTTCAGATCTACCATTAAGTTGGAAAGAACTTTTACGTTTCTCTCCTCTGTCTGAATCCATACATACGGTACTGCTGCGTTCTGAATCTTGTCTGCGAGTTCCAGAGTAACGGTGGTGCCTTTTTCTGCAAGGATTTCACCGGTGGACGGATCTACAACATCCTCAGCGAGGATCTGGTTGCGGATACGGCTGCGCAGTGCAAGTTTCTTGTTGAATTTATAACGGCCTACCTTTGCCAGGTCATAGCGACGCGGGTCAAAGAACATGCTCATGATGAGGCTCTCTGCATTTTCTACTGCGAGAGGCTCGCCCGGACGAATTTTCTTGTACAGCTCGAGAAGACCTTCCTGATAGTTGGTGGAAGTATCTTTGGTGAAGCTTGCAAGAATCTTCGGCTCTTCACCGAACAGCTCTACGATCTCTGCATTGGAGCTTACTCCAAGTGCACGGATGAGGACTGTGATCGGAACTTTTCTGGTACGGTCTACGCGGACATAGAAGACGTCGTTGGAATCGGTCTCGTACTCCAGCCATGCTCCACGGTTCGGGATTACGGTACAGGAGAACAGTCTCTTTCCGAGCTTATCATGTGCGATGCCGTAATAAATACCAGGGGAACGTACCAGCTGGCTGACGATTACTCGCTCTGCACCATTGATAACGAATGTTCCTGTTGCTGTCATCAACGGCAGATCACCCATGAAAATTTCGTGCTCTGTGATCTCGTCTTTTTCCTTATTATATAATCTTACTTTTACCTTTAACGGTGCCGCATAAGTAGCGTCACGCTGTTTACACTCTTCGATTGAGTATTTTACGTCATCTTCACACAGTGTAAAGTCTACGAATTCAAGGCTCAGCCGTCCGCCGTAGTCGGAGATTGGTGAAATGTCATCAAAGACTTCCTTGAGTCCGCTTCTCAGGAACCAGTCATAGGAATCCTTCTGGACTTCAATCAAGTTGGGCATTTCCAATACTTCTTTTTGTCTCTGGTAACTCATTCGCATACTTTTTCCGGTAGGTATCGGACGTATTCTGTTTTTCTCCATTGACGTTGTCACCCCTTGTGTTATAATATATTTATTACCGCTCATGCCTGAACAAAAGGTTTTAGGCATATCTTGCCATAATAGTGCATTTTCTAGATTATCATGTTTTTTCAAGTGTGTCAACAAAACAGATTGTATTTTTTTCAGTACAATCTGTTTTTTACTGGTTTTTCTTCCGTGACCCTGTTAGAATAATACTTTAGATGTGATTGAAAGCACCGAATTTTCAGAAAAAACCGCCTGTTTGATTTTTTTATTTTTCAAATCAAACAGGCGGTTTTTTTATTCTAATTTTTTAATATTTCAGAGCTCCATCCCGATTTCGCTTATGCCGCGTCGAATCGTTCTTTTTAATGCTGAATATTGTCAGCCATCATGTCCATAAAGCTCCATGGTTTCAGAACTTTGTTGATCTCTGCAAACACTTTATCATCGTAGTTGTGTTTTACTTCCGTTTTGCGGTCAAACACCATGGTATCCGCATCCTCTGCTTCTACTTCCGGCCAGTGCGGGAGTCCGGCATGATCCGGGGTGCCGTTCTTTGCGAAGGCAAGAAGTGCTCCGAAGATTTCGCTTTCCAGTTTATCGCTGACATCCGGGATGCCACAAATTTCTACGAGATCTGCGTTTCCGAAGAAATATGGGATATCGGAGCAGTGCCATGCCGGCTTGCCGTGCTGGAACGGGAATTCCAGAGCGAAGTTGTAGAGATATGCTTTGCCGCCGCCTTTTGCGAACAGTTTGGCAAGTTTTACGGTCGGCTCACGCATTGCACGGTCGATGGCAAGAACATCTACGCCGTTCTTCTCCGGATATGCTTCTTTGAAAGCGTCCAGAACCTTTTCGGCATTGTCTCCATAAACCTTTTTGAGGATTTCCAGAATCTCTTCCGCTGTCAGTTTGTTCTTATCATAAGCTGCCGGTGCAAACGTTGCGAACTCGCCGTATACGGTTCCGATCATCATCGGAATCTGATGTGCATGCTCACGGAAGCCTGCGTCGAATGGATTTCCATAGAAGTAATCGCCCTTTTTCGGGCCGCCGCCGATGTAGCCGCCACTCTGTGCAATCGCCGGAGCCACTTTTGCATATGCAGCAGCAAGCTGCGGATACGGTACAGTTTCCAGCTGAGCCACATCGTCAAAGCCGAGCGCTTTCATCATTGCCGTAATAATCTCCGTGCCGTCTTTCTCTCCTGCGCCGAGCGGATCGTCCTCCATAACACCGCTCATGACAAGGCCTTTCTGGAACAGGCCGTCTGCTGATGGAATCTGCATCAGGTCAATCACCTTCATTCCGCCGCCGGACTGGCCGAAAATGGTTACATTCTCCGGATCGCCGCCGAACAGGGCAATATTGTCATGTACCCACTGCAGGGCTGCCACCATATCGGCGTGGCCTGCGTTTGCGGAGTTTTTGTATTTTTCCCCAAACGGAGACAGATCCAGATATCCTAAAATATTCAGTCTGTGGTTGACAGAAACAAGAATCGAATCACCTTTCTTTGCGATGCTGACGCCGTCATACGCAACCTGCTCGATGGAAGATCCCGCTGCGTATCCACCGCCGTGGAACCATACGAGAACCGGTTTTTTGGCTTCCGGATCAAGTTTGTTTGTCCAGATATTTAAGGACTGGCAGTGCTCATCCTGCGGCCAGTAGCGGTGCGGAACCATAAGCTCGCCGTTCGGTGTATCTTGGTTCTGAAGCGGGCATACAAAGCCGTAGTTTGTCGCATCCTTCACGCCATCCCATTTGGACGGAACCGGCATCTGGAAACGGTCTGCGTATGCATACGGAATTCCTTTGTAAATGTAAACACCGTCATAAAAATAACCTTTTAAATCGCCGGATGTGGTATGCAGCACCGGCACGCCATCGTAATCAAATATTTTCCCCATTTTGAAATACCTCTTTTCTGTAGAATTTAGCATTTATGTTGTTTTCAGTATAAACAATATTTTCGTCCTTTTCTACTCGAATTGTCGCAAGATCTTCTTATATTGTTGCTTTTTTTCCACTCTTTCTCTGTATTCTCCCACCGCGAGTGCAATTTTTTGAAGATTTTACAGAATCTGCTCCACCTCAATCAGCGCCGTCTCGTGCGGCTCCAGGCGTTCCTGCACCGTGAGGCTGCCTTCCGGGTCGGTTTCCTGCTCCCAGACACGGTATTCCGGGTCCGCACTGTGGCACAGCATCGCGCGCTCCATCCGGTTCATCCGCTCCGGAGCTCCCATCCGCACCCACGCATCGTAGCTGCTGCCGTGCTCTTTTGTCACTTTATACAGCCGCAGGCAATATTTTCCCGGTTCCAGTCCGGTCAGTTTCACTGAAAAGGTCCGGATTTCCCCCATATTGAATACGCGGTAACGATCCGTGCGGGAAATATTCACGGCATGGCGGTAGCGGTACAGCATATCGTAGTGAACATAGTTGTACAGGTAAATCTGGCTTTGGTTTTTCTCCGGCTCCGTGCTGATAAAATAGCCGTCCCCACGCTTCACCAGACGAGATCCCATTCTGCCGAGCAGCCGCAGCGCAGTGCAGACCGCCTTTGGAATGCCGTTCATCGTGAACAGCCCAAAACCTCCATGATACGTTTCCCGCGCCGGAAATACTTCATCCAAACGGTCATTGACCGAGAAATACGCAATTCCCTGCAGCGCCTCTTCATTTTCCAGAAGATTTTTAAACAGCCATGCCGCTTTATAACAGGTATCGTTGCACAGATCCCTCTGCCAGATGTTGCTGCTGCACTCATCCACCAGAACCGGCAGTGCACCAAGCCCAGCCTTCTGCAGCAGACCTTTTACCTTCTCCCCGCGGTTCCGCAGAAAATCCGGGTCGCGGCTCACAATCATATTGACGCTCTCGTTGTTCTGGATCAGATTCATTTTCTCCTCTTCCTCTCCATAGATCACCGTGCCAAACGAGCGGAATGCAAAAATTTCCGGCACACATTCCTTTTCCTTCATAGTTTCGATAAAGGCTTTGAGATGTTCCTCCGGTCCAAGACCAAAGGAAAGACATGTTACAAGATCCGGGCTCACACGTTTCATCTCCTCGTACGATGCTTTCCACGTCTCAAAGAACTCATCTCCTCCATCAATCGTGATCACGTCTCCGCTGATCCACGGGTTGAAAATCCAGCGCCGCATCTGGTTGATTCCATACCGTTCCCTTAGATGTTCCATCAGGTTTTTGATCAGCATGCGCCACTCAGCCAGATCCCGCGGAGAGCTGCTTAGCGCCGGACGCATCGTTCTTCCCGGGTCTGTTTTTGCCAGCAGCAACGGCATATGGCCGAATTCCAGCAACGGCTTCGCTCCCGTGGAAAGGATGAAATCGATCACCTCATCAATATAGTTCCAGCAGAACTGAATCTCGCCCCACATATTCCGCCGAAATACGCACATATCATCATCAAGAATTCCTTTTACGCGGATCAGCTCATAGCCGAGCTCCTGCACCAGCTGTTCCAGCTCATCCTGCACCTCGCGGTTCAGCACACTTGCCGCATAGCCGGCATTGATCACGCGCTTCCAGTGGCCTGCCACTCTTGGTTTCCGTCCGTTTACTGCCGCTGTCACGGAAACGGCACTCTCATTTATCGTCTCAATCTCCTGCTCCGTGACCGCTGCATACTGCAGGAGACTCTGGAAAATATCATGGTCTCCCGCCGCCTCTTCCCGCTCTTTTCCTTTCTTTTCACGCTGTTTTACTGTATATTCCATCTGCTTCCGGTATTCGCTCGGTGTCATACCGCGGTATTTGCGGAATGCGCGGATCATCGCCGTCTCATTGACAAATCCATTGTGATAGGCAATCTCCGTCAGCGTTGCGCCGCTGTGCATTTCCTGTACGGCATGCGCCAGGCGCACCTGCGTCACGTACTCCCGAAATGATACACCGAAATACTGCGGAAAGCTCCGTGAAATATAGGCACGGCTCAGATAAAGATGATCCGCCAGATCCTCCAGCGTAATCTCTTCCCGGCAATGCTGCAGAATATAGTCTGATGCCCGCTGAATGCGTTCCCTTCCGCCCCGGCCCTGTTCCACCTTTTCCCCGGATGTAAAGTAAAAAAGCAGATCCTCCAGAAGCGCCGTCACACGGCTTTTCATATAGATCGGTTGTTCCTCATTATTCTTGTACATCTCAAGAAAGATCCGTGCCATATCCCGCCGGATCAAATCAAATTTTTCCTGCTGATCTTCCATATAAAAAAACGACTGACATTTGACTTCACATTTCAGCAGCTTAATGTGAAATGAATCAATCGTCTCCGCTGAAACGCAGAGCGACAGAGCAAGTCCGTCTTCGTCCAGATCCAGGTCACAGATCTGAAACCGGTTGATCGCAAAGATAGATCCCATCGGGAGATTGTGAACTTCCCCGTCCTCGTAGCTGACTCTTCCGCTCCCACGAAGCAGAAATAAAAGTTCAAAATCCGGATTCCACAGTTCCCGTTTCTTCTCCGGCCGGAGTAGCCGAAAACGAAATCCCGGCATTTCCTGTTTTGTTCCTTTCAGCATCATGTCTTCGTCTCTGTTGTCTCTTTCCATTTCACACCTCATGATAGATTTTTTTTGTTGTATTGTACCACAAAAAAGGTCCCGCAAAAAGATCTTCTCCTTTTGTGGGACCAATTTTTCGGTTTTTGTTTTAGTATTTTTCTTTTGCTGCCTCTCTTGCCTTCAGTTCTTCCATTACCTGCGGATAAATCTTGTCAAGTTTGTAAAATACATAGAAGAGAATCATAATTGCATAAAACGGAATCGGAACCCACAGATACAGGGTTTTGATTGCAGAAAGTGCACTTGCGGTCTGAGTTGCAGCAAGTCCGTCATAGCCTGCTGCTGAGATAATCCACAGTGCAACGGCGCTCGCAAGTCCGCTTCCCACTTTTGCGCCGAAGGTTGTGGTCGAATACAGCATACCTTCCACACGAGTTCCTGTTTTCCACTCGCCATACTCAATGGTATCGGCTACCATGGCGAAGATGGTTCCTGTCAGAGTTGCAGATCCGACACCTTTGATCAAAGAGCATACCAGAAGCCATGTTCCGTTGGTCGGATTGATAACCATCAGAATCTGTCCTGCAATGCTGAAGAATGTTCCAGCCAGAGCTACATTTCGTTTTCCGTATTTCAGACTGAGCGGTACACAGAACGGCATCAGAATCAACACCGGAATAATGGAAACAGATGAGATAAATCCTGCCATGTTCTCATTCATCAGGATATATTTTGCATAGTAGGTTCCAACCGCACCGCTGGCACCCATGCCAAGGCACATGGTAATCCAGATGCCGCAGAGCAGCAGCCACTGGCTGTTTTTGAAGATCAGTTTCAGAGACTGCACAAAGTTGACTCCTTCTTTCTGCTCGGAAGATACGGTAACACGCTCTTTGGTGTTTTTGAAGCAGACCAGGAACAGAATTGCTGCAACGACTGCGTAAATAGCAGATACGATAATCCAGCTCTTCTGGTGGCTGCTTCCGCCCATTTTGTTGACCAGTGGAAGGGTAGAAGCATTGATGATAAGGGAACCAAACTGTGCCATGAACATACGGAAAACGTTGATGACCGTTCTCTGTCCCTGATCACGGCTCATCAAGGATGTCAGTGCGCCGTAAGGAATGTTGATCATCGTGTAAAGGAAAGTGGTAACGAGGTTATATGTAATCGTTACGTAAATATACTTTCCGACGGTTCCGGTGTTTGGAACGAGAAATACAAGCACACATGCTACGGCAATCGGTATTGCCAGCCATAACAGCCATGGTCTTGCCTTTCCGTATTTCGTTTTGACGCGGTCCATGACATATCCCATGAGCATGTCGGTGACACCGTCTGCAAAACGGGAAAACATCATGATGCTTCCGATGATTGCTGCGTTTAATCCCAGTGCGTCGGTGTAGAAATACGCTACAAATGTGGATGTCAGCACGAGAATCAGGTTACTGGCCAGATCTCCGCATCCGTAGCTGATCTTTTCTTTCGTGCTGATTTTTTCGGTCAGGCTCTGCCTGGCTGAAGTTTGTTCTTTTGCTGCCATTGTTTTGTCCTCCCATACCTTTTTGAGGCTACGGATGAATCTCCTTCTCTCTTCCGCCCTCTTTGCGGCCGTACCATGCGCCTACGACCTTTGTTCTGTTTCTCAGTATAGGGATTTTTGGGGCAATTTTCTACTCACTTTCCACACGCTGTTTCTCATTTTCTTGTCTTTTTCTGTTTTATTATCATGTTTTCATATTTTTTAGTGCAATTATCGATGATGATTCAGGCAAATTATCTCTATACATGCAACCTCATGTACCTTCAAATGTTCCTGAACAGAAAGAACCTGTTCCTCTCCCACCGTTTCCCGCCAGACACGGTACTCCGGATCTGCACTGTGACATATCATTTCCTTCTCTTCCGATGTCATTGCCTCCGGCGCACCCATTGCCGCCCAGCAGTCATATGGGCTGCCCTGTTCGCGCGTAATCTTATAGCATTGGAAAATCCGTTATTGTACGCGATCTCCGTGAGCGTCGCATCTCCATGCATATCAAGAATTGCATGCGCCAGACGTACCTGCGTTATGTATTCCAGAAACGAAACACCAAAATACCGCGGGAAGCTCCGCGAAATATATGTCCGAATCAGATAAATATGGTCCGCCAAATCCTCTAGCGTGACTGCTTCTTTATAATGCTGCAGAATATAATCCGACGCCATCTGAATCCGTTCACGACCGCTCCTGGAATGTTTCACCCGTTCACCGGCAGCAAAATACCTCGAAAGATCCTCAAGAAGCGCCGTTATCCGACTGCGCGCATTAACAGGCTGCATCATATCGTTTTTGTATGCTTCCTGAAAAACCCGCGCCAGATCACTGCGGATTATATCAAACACTTCCTGTTGCTCCTCCGTGAACAAAAAGGATCTGCATTCAATCTCATATTTTAAAAACTCAATATGAACGGACGCAATCGCATCTGCACTCATTTTCAGCGACAGCAGAATCCCCTGCTCATTCAGATCAATCGAACAAATCTGAAATCCATTCACAACAAAAAGATCTTTCTCCCTAATCTGATACACAACACCATCTTCGTAGCTGACTCTTCCGTCACCTTTCAGCAGAAAGAGAAGCTCAAAATCCGCATTCCATAGTGATCTTTTTTCTTCTGCCCGATAGATCTGAAACCGAAATCCCGGCAGCGTCTCCTGACCCCCTTTCAGGAATTCTTCCAGACCTGTTTTTTTCTCCTGTTTTTTCATACTCTTTTCCTTTTGCTCTCCCACACATTTTAATTCTATTTTTACGTTTTCCAGGGAGTATGTCAAGGGGAGATTTTAATTCACTATCTGTGAAAAAACTGCGGTTCCGCAAAGCATATGCTCCCGCAGAACCGCAGTTTTTGTTTTATAGCAATCCCCGAAAATAATGCAAAAAATTCAGCTCTGCAGCACTGCCTTTTTTGCATTATTTTCGGGTCTTGCTATAGTTTTTGCAACTATTCCTTCACCTTCAGCACCAGACACTGATACGGCTGCAGACGGATCGTTCCCTCGCCCGCCTCGCAGGTGTCATAGTTATTCAGAAGTACTTCTTCGATTGTATCTGCAAATGGCAGTGCCATGCCATCTGCGAGAGAAGTGGTCAGAATCAGAATGTGATTCTTCTCATCCTTTCTACGGTACGCCAGAACGCCGCTTACTGTCTCGTATTCCGGAATCAGCGTTCCATAGAGGAAGGTTTCTTCCAGATCTTCACGTCGTCTTACTGCCACCATTTTGCGGTAGAACCACAGCAGGGAATCAGGATCTTTTTCCTCGGCCTCATAGTTCAGTTCCGTATAGTTTTTATTCACCGGGAACCACGGCGTACCTGTTGTGAATCCCGCTTCGGCAGATGCATCCCACTGCATCGGAGTTCTGCTGTGCTCGCGGCTCTCACGATTGATCTGCTCGAGCGCTTGCGCATCCGTTTTTCCTTCGGCAATCAGACGGTCATAAATAGCAAACGTCGGTTTGTCGACGAATCCATGAATGGACTGTTTCGGGTCGTCGCGCATGCCGATCTCCTGTCCCTGATACAGAAATACAATACCCGGCAGGAAGAAATTGGTGACCGGAAGCATTTTTTCACTGTAACGGTTCTGGTCTTCCGGCATCAGGAACCGGTCAATACTGCGCGGTTTGTCATGATTTTCGAGGAAGTTACAGAGCATACCGCGGCCATCCACGATTTTCTGCGCCGCAAAAAGCTGATCACGATAATCGTCAAACAATGCCACGGTATTGCCCCATTTCGGGTTGCGCACATTGTCGAAGGTGTGGCAGAAATCGAAAACAGACGAAAAACTGCCGTTTTCCCCAATCACATCCTCCACATCCTCCGGTGCCATGTGATCGTACTCTCCGATCGTCAGCGCATCGGTCGGCGCAAAGGTGCGCTCCTTCATTTCACGCAAAATGTCGGCAAGACCGTCTACATTGTTGAAATACTCGAACGCCATATTGTACTCGTCCGGTCCATCCGGCGGAAGGTTGGTGTACTGATAATTCTTTTTCAGATGGCTGATCGCATCAAGACGGAATCCGCCAAGTCCCAGATCCATCCAATTTAAAATCATCTCATAAATTTCTTCCCGAAGTTCCGGATTCTCCCAATTGAGATCCGGCTGCTCTTTCGTGAAAATGTGGAGATAATACAGGTTATCATATCCCGGTACTTTCTCCCATGCGCTGCCACCGAAAATCGACCGCCAGTTGTTCGGCTCTTTGCCGTCTTTTCCTTCCCGGAACACATAATACTTTCCGTATTTTCCAAACGGATCTTTGAGTGCCGCCCGGAACCATGCGTGCTGATCCGAGGAATGGTTCACGACAAGATCCATCAGGATGCGGATGCCATGTTTTTTTGCCTCTGCGATCAGTTCCTTCATGTCCTCCATCGTTCCAAACGACGGGTCAATGTCCATGTAATCGGAAATGTCGTATCCGTTGTCCACCATCGGGGATGCAAACACCGGACAGAGCCAGATGACATTGGCTCCCAGTTTTTCTATTTTGTCAAGATGACGGATCACACCTTTCAGATCTCCGATTCCATCTCCGTTGGTATCCTGAAAACTCTTCGGATAAATCTGATATCCGACTGTTTTATGCCACCACTTTTTCTCCATAGCTTTTCTCCTGTTCTTTTGATTTCATGACGCGGTCCGCTGGTTAGGTTTACCGCAAAACCTATAGTATTTTCACTATACCACAAAAGAATGGATTGTGCTACTTTTTTCTTTTTGATTTTCCCCTATGTCCGTCTTACCGTTACAGTTCACTGTTTTTTCATCAGTGGCAGAATCACACAGGATGCGTGCACTCCGCCCGTGTGGATCGTCTGATGTGCAATTTTATTCTCTGTTTTTTCCGACCACAGCCCTTTCTGATTGCTGTGAACATGATACTGTGGAAAATCGGAAGAAGAAACATCTACACGAATGCGGGAACCCTTTAGAATCGTGTATACAATATTCCACATAGTAATCTGTACCTCTGCCACGCTGCCCGGTTCATAGGTCCCGGCCTCTGTTTTTCCCTGCTCCAGCGTTGCAATCGAGGAACGGATGTTGTAAGCTTTTCCTTCCGGCGTTACCTCCATGATTTTCGCTGTGAATGCAGTATCCTCGCAGTCACTTTCCACGAACAGGCGGACGGAGGCTTTTCCGTTCAGCGTGAAAGTTTCTTCCAGCGGTTCTGATACAAAGCTCAGGACATCCTCACGATAGTCCGGTTCCGGCTGGAGATGGCTGCCGATCTGCGGCATCGTATGCAGAAGGGCTTCTCCTCCGATGCTCTCGACGGGAGTGGCCGGGTCAAACGTGTAGTTCCTCGTTTTTTCCTGTTCCGGCGTGTCTGTCCGCAGTGTTTTCTCATCCAGATACAACGTCATGCTTCCCGCAGTTCCTTTTTCTCCCAGTCCGTCGGACACGGTATCCATCCACCGGTCTGCGCCGATTTCATAGGCACGGATCCGCTGCGTCGGGATTTCTTTTTGTTTCAGCGTCAGCTCAAACCATTCCAGCATCTTCGGAATTTCTTCATTCTGCGGGTGCATCACCTCTTTGCCCTCGAGGCAGATCTGGAAAAAGTGGTTCCAGGCGCCGATTTCGAGCCAGCTGTGCTGTTTTGTCTCCTCGTTCAGCCGCTCCCACGTTTTCATACTGCTGCCGTGGTGATGATCGTACCAACCGCTTAAAAGATAAATCGGAACCTTCGTTTTTGATGGAATTTCCCGCAACTGTTTCCACCAGCCCGTCTGCCAGAGCGCCGCATCCGGGTTCGGGCTTGTGATGTATTCGCGGTAGGACGGAACACGCTGTCCCCACAGCGCCTCGTCCACTTCAATCTGCGGCAGATAACGGCAGCTTTCGCGATAGTCAGCATTCACTGGTTTTTCCGCATTTTCCATCGACCAGGCGGTTAAGATATCGTGGCGGAAGCAGCCCTTCTCGTAGGCTGATGTAAAACGATCCGTTCCATAGTCCTCCAGAAACATTGCGGCAACTTTCCCCTCCGCAGCATCGGCGAAAGCCCAGCCGGTCATACTTGTGTAGGAATGGCCCCAGTAGCCCAAAATCTCGCACCATGGCTGTTCTACAAGGTAGTTCATGGTGTCAATGCCATCCTTCCGCTCATTGATGTTCGGTTCCCATTTTCCTTCTGAATTCTCCCGGCCGCGGCAGTACTGGTACACATATACGTAGCCTCTGCGTGCCAGTCCTTCTCCGTAGGCACGGTGAATGCGGTCATTGCCCGGATAGCAGGTACGGGTCAGAATGACAGGATATGTTTTTTCTTCTGCCGTGTCTTCTTTTGGAAAATAATAGATCGTGTGAAGCTTCACGCCGTCACGCATCTCGATCTGGTTTTCTTTTCTTTCAAATGCTGCACAGTTTTCGGAAACGCCGCTTTTTTCAAACTGTGCTTCTACGCGTTTTACCGCAGCCGTCATAAAATCTTCTGCCATTGCCTACACCTCCATCTCCAGCAGTGCCATACCGAGTGTCTTTCCATGTTTGTCCAGTGCCAGCGATCTTGTGACACCGCCACCTAACGTTTTGTCAAGCACAAAATTCAGCGCATGGATGCCGTCCAGTTCGTAGCGGGTTACCTTACCGTGACAGATTTCATGAAAATATTCTGCCACGCGCGCTTCTGTTACTTTTTCTTTCAGCATTTCATAATCATTTTCATCATACGGGATCACCGAAATATTGGAGATCTCTCCTTTGTCACCTGTTCTCGCATGTGCAATTTCTTTTAATTTCATACTGTTTCCTTTCCTGCCCTTCGTTACTCTCTGCTGATTGCGGAAAATGGTTTTCCAGACACGTTCCGGCAATCTCTTCGTTTTATAACAATCCCAGCTCTTCTGCTGCTGACCGTAATATCAGAGGCATCGATCAAACTTCAAAATACCGAATCTTCTGTGTTACGTCATCACGCGGTACAAAAATCGAGCAGACCGAGACAACCTCGGACACCCGTTTCACCGCTCCGCCGCCTCCTGCGGGGCCGTTGGTGTAGAGAGCCTCCACCTCATTTGCCAGCAGAACAGCATTTTTCCGGTCTTTCGTTCTGCCTGCGGCGCGGAGACGCACTTCACACGGAGTTCCGCTGCTGATCTCTTTGGAAATCGCGTCGCGGTACAGGGAATTGCAGCCAATGAAATCGGTGCGGTACTCCTCCAGCTCGATGCCGGTCAGCGCAATCCGTTTTTCGAGAATCTCCGCCGCCAGCTCGGCGCGTGCCATACAGTTGCTTCCGCCGTAGGAAATTTCACACTCACCGATGAAGCAGTCCTTGTAGCCGACGCTAACCTTCAAAGTTTCCGGTCTTCCATGCGTTGTCGCATGCTCGGCACGAACCTGATTTTCCCCGATCTGACGGAACGTCACCTGCGAAAAGTCTGCCGTCGCATCCGGGGTCAGATAAGCCTTTGGGTTGTGGATTTCGTAGATCATCTGCTCTTTACAGGTATCCACGCTCACCAGTCCGCCACTTCCCTCAACCTTTGTCACGGTAAATGCGCCTGTCTCGTCGATCTCAATGAGCGGGAATCCGAGTTTCCACAGCTCCGGCACATCCTTGTAACCGGGGTCAGCGAAATAGCCACCCGTCACCTGTCCCGCGCACTCCAGCAGATGGCCTGCCAGAACCGCCTGTCCCATCTGATCCGGGTTGTCGGTAATGTTCCATCCGAACTCATGCACCAGCGGTCCGATCGTCAGCGCCGGGTCGGAAACACGGCCGGTGATGACAAGATCAGCGCCTTCCTCCAGCGCTTTCGTGATGCCCTCCGCACCCATGTAGACATTCGCGGAAATCAGAACATCTTTTTTCTCTTTTAACAGCGTGCCGTCCTCCAGCACTGTTTCATTTTCATACTTATCCAGTTCGTCTGTAATATCATCGCCGGTCACACAGGCAATTTTCAATCCACCGACACCCAGTTTTCTGGCAATTTCACACGTCCGTTCTGCAGCAGATACCGGGTTTGCAGCTCCCATATTGGTAATGACTTTTACTTTGTTTTTCGCCATCAGCGGAAGAATTTTTTCCATTCGGTAGTCGAGCAGCTGGTTGTAACCCTTCGACGGATCTTTCTCTTTGTCCTGCTGTCCGATCGCAACGGTACGCTCCGCCAGACACTCGAAAATAATGTAGTCCAGGTCTCCTTTTTCCATCAGCTCCACTGCCGGCTCAATGCGGTCTCCTGCGTAGCCCGCGCCGCTTCCGATTCTGATTTTTTTCATATCCAATGGCCTCTCTTTCTTTGATCTGAGGTCATTGTAACGCAGAGCCATGGCAGGTACCACAAAAGGGAACCGAATTTCTAAAATTTTAGAAATTTGGTTCCCTTTTTATATCAACCGCTTTTCAGCCGGGTCGGAAAACATTATAGAAAGATCCAACGCAATAGAATTTCCGGCTTTCCGCTATTTTTTATTCTTTCATTTTATTGTATAACGTTGCCAGCGAAATTCCGAGTTCCTTTGCTGCTTTTCGCTTACCCTCCATATCCTGTCCATACAGCAACAGCGTATTTTGGATCTCCTGCCGTTCGAACCGCCGCACCCGCTCTTCCAGCGTCATGTGGGCTTTCGTCTCGCGCTGCTCAAACTGCACGAGACTCGTCACGATCGAGATGCTCCCGCGGATATGGTTCTCCTCCCAGATTGGATAAACACTTGCAAAATATTCCTGCGCCCCTTCTCTCCGCACCATTCCCTCGACCGGAATGCCGCTCTCAATGACCTCCGGAGCGATGGCAGATTTGCGGTACTCCGTAATTTTATGACCTTTCGCGGTTTCGAGCGGAACACCGATGAAATCGCCGTAGACCTGATTGAAAAACACAATCCGGCTATGCTGGTCGCAGATCAGGATGCCCTGCTGTAAGGATTCCAGAACGGAATGTACCTGCATTTTTCATCTCTCCCATTTTCATCATTTACGCAAAAGAAAACGCACGGCAGGAAATCCCGCCGTGCGTCCAAAGATTCTGATTTACGCTTAAATTATTTAAGAGTAACTTTAGCGCCTTCAGCCTCAAGTTTAGTTTTGAGCTCTTCAGCTTCTGCTTTGGAAGCAGCCTCTTTGAGGACTTTCGGAGCACCGTCAACTACTTCTTTAGCTTCTTTCAGGCCAAGTCCTGTAGCTTCACGTACAACTTTGATAACTTTAACTTTGTTCGGGCCAACCTCTGTCAGCTCTACGTCGAACTCGTCTTTCTCCTCAGCTGCTGCTGCATCGCCTGCTGCTGCTGCAACTACAACGCCTGCTGCTGCGGATACGCCGAACTCTTCCTCACATGCTTTTACAAGATCGTTTAACTCTAATACAGATAACTCTTTGATAGCGTCAATAACTCTGCGGTTGTTAACTTTGCCATTTTATTTTCCTCCTTGGATATTTTCTGAATAATGTTCTCAGGCTGCGTATTTCACGCTGCCCGCTTGAGGCTTAGGCCTCTGCTGCGCCGCCTTTGGACTCTGCGATCTGGTTGAGGACGCGAGCCAGGTTTGCGATCGGGGACTGGATGCTTCCAAGCAGTTTGCCAAGAAGTTCTTCTCTTGACGGAACGTTTGCCAGTGCTTCCATTCCAGCTTTGTCGTAGTAGTTTCCTTCTACAACACCAGAAACCATCTCCAGCTTCGGAGCGGTTTTTGCAAATTTAGCGATGATTCTTGCCGGAGCTGTTGCATCGTCCTTGCTGATTGCGATAGCGTTTGTGCCATCCAGGTCTTTGGTAAGAGACTCGAAAGCAGTACCAGCGAATGCACGTTTCATCATTGTATTTTTGTATACTTTGTAATGAACGCCTGCTTCTCTTAACTCTTTACGCAGCTGAGTATCCTGAGCAACGGTTAATCCGCTGTAGTTTACCAGCAGCACGCACTGTGCGCCTTCTACCTGTGCGCTGATCTCTTCCAGGACCGGCTTCTTCAGATCGATTTTTGCATTGATTGCCATGATTGCACCTCCTTGTAGTATTTCGTACCTACGCTTTGGAAGTATAAAAAAAGCTCTTCGCGAAGATTGGCGAAGAGATCTCAAAATTCCATAACATGAACCTTGTGTAACTTCTCCTCGGCAGGCGTTTGAAACTTACGCCTTGCGGCACCTGCTGTCTTCGGCGTGATACAGGTGGTATGATATCATATGTGAGGCGGGTTGTCAAGATCAAAATAGACTTTTTTCATATTTGTGCAACTTCATCAAAATATACGTTCTGTTTTTTCAAACCGTTTCTTCCTATACCATGTTATACTTATTTTGTTGTCGCCTCCCAAACTGGCAACAGGAAGGGGGTGAGCGCATGTCTATACTTATTTCTCTTATCGTTTCCGTTGTAGCAGGTGTAATCAGCTACTATATCTGCAAGTGGCTAGACGGAAAACATGGCGACAATTAGCCCAGGCGGATGCCCTTCCGTAAAAAGGGAAGAACCCCCAGCAGTTGCCGCTGCTGGGGGTTCGCTTTGTGAACACATGTCACTTATTTCTCTTATCAGCTACACATACTATATCATATGCAGAATCGAATTTCAAGATTCCTCTCCCACATTTTTATTTCACTTTCACCAGTCTCACCGCCATATACGGTCTTGACGGCATGTCGATCGTGAATTCTCCGCTGTGGCGGCCTGCCGGGGTGATGGTCATGTTCCAGGTGTCGATGACTTCCACATCGAACTCCTGCCTTCCGGCATGTGGAACGGGCGGCGGCATGGGCGGTTGGCACCGTAATAGTACATCACGCAGTCTTTTCTCGGATGGCTTGCGCTGTTTGTGCAGCAGGTCTCATCAAAGAATGCCGGAAGCGGCTCCATATAGCCCCCGTTTTCTTTCATGATATCCAGCAGGAACTGGATCCGCGCCGGACTGCTGCCCTTCAGCTCTCCGCCGTGTGACCACCAGATCACACCGTTTTCATTTTCATACGTCTCTCCGTGCTGTCCATATCCGCCTCTGGTGTATGCCTCCCAGAACCGGCGTGTCATCTCCTCGCCGCTGATATTGCCCCAGCCGAACGGAAGATTTCCTTCATATGCAATTTCATCGAGCACGCACGGTTTTCCATACTGCGGGCGCCAGATTTCCACATTTTCTGCGGTGCGGTACAGATCGATTCTCTGCAGACTGCAGTGCGTGATCCATCCCCTGGAATGATCGTACATGGTCATACAGTTGTGAATGGAGCGCAGATGGCGGTACGGATCCTGACGGCAAACGGTTTCGGCATTGGATTCCCACTCGGATACCGGTTTCCAGCGGAACAGGTCAAATTCATTTGCCATAGCCCACCATACATTGTGGTATGCGCTGAAACGGTTGACAACGTATCTTAAATAAAAGTTCTGCTGTTCCAGATTCATGCGGGAATAGCCCCAGCGGTCGTACGGATGGAACAAAATCAGATCTGCCTGGATTCCCATGGTGCCAAGGCGTGCGATCGTGTTTTCAATATGTTCAAAATAAGAAGGATTCGGACGAGTATAATCCCATACTTCATCCGGGTTTTCAATCATGGCATCAATGCCGCCGAACATATTGCGCGGCGCTTTTTCCAGCTTTTCTGTCTCAAAATCAGACGGAGACCATGGAGAATTTTCACGAATTTCAAACGGATACTGTGCCGGCTCTTTTAAATTGTAGACATAGTGTTTCGGAAAAACACAGAAACGGATCTTGTTAAACGGAGAGGACGCAAGACTCTCATACGTTTTCTCCTGTGTCTCCTTACTCTGCAGCTCCCACACATAACAGGTCGTACCGCACGGGTAGTATTCCTTTCCGTCATCGTAAGCAAAATGATAGGTGTTTGCCACACGGACCGGACCGTGACAGCCTTCATCAGCTGCACCGACCTCCACCGTCACTTTCGCCTCATCGCCCCAGCTTGTTGCTGCGGTGATCTCATACGTTCCTTCGCCGGATGGCATAAAGCGAAGCTTGTATACGCCGTTTCCGTCATAAAAGCCCTCGGCATGCTTTTCCTCTGCCTGACCTGCCATCGTTCCTTTCACCCACTGCTCCGCAAATGGATTTCCCTCGGACGGTCCCTGGAAAACCAGCTCTGCGATTCCATATCGTTTTACATGTTCGGTATAAGACTGTAACATACGTTCCACCTTTCTGAAATAAGTATCGCTTCGTATTGTGATAATTTAATTTTACTAAATACATTTTGAATAGTCAATCTTTTTAAATTTAATTTTTAAACAATAATTCAGTTATTTTTTTATTACTTTTGCCGGTATCCGTTTCTTTTTTCCTTGTATTTATTGACGTTTTTTCACTTTTATTGTAAACTTTCCCATAGAGTCTGCCGGATCTTTTGCTGAACAGTTCCGGCCTTTTCTTCTTATCTGGCTCAAAATTCAGCATGTATCTAACATGTATCGGAGAGGAGATGTTTCTTTGAAAAAACGGTTTTCCAAAATTTCCATACACTCACTTGGTTTTCGTATTTTTGTTCTGCTTGCAGTCATGATCGTCTTTTTTTGCGCGCTTGTCGTGTACAACAACACAGCCGCTTTCGGTCTGATGCTGGAGCGGATCCATGAGAACTCGGAAAATACACTGGTTCTGTACCAGAAAAGCCTGGATGAAAACCTTTCCCGCCCCGAAACCTATCTCTATGTTTTTGCTTTGAATGATACCGATCTCCTTTCGCTCCGCGCAGCGGAACCACAGACAACCAGCTGGTATACCACATTAAACCGAATCAAAAAAAGCTTTGAAAACGCAGCACCGAACTATACCGTAGACGGCTTTTTCTGTTATCAGGAAGCCACAGATGCCCTCGTTCTCTACGACCAGACCAGCAACCCGCCACCGCTCCTCTGGAACTATATCCGCGGAATCGCCAATACAGAGGCTCCGTCCTCTGTATGGAATCTCAACGAAATCAACGGGAAATATTACCTTGTCCGTATCCTGAACCTAAACGGATATCTGCTCGGCGCGTACATTTCCACGGATACACTCCTCGGCACTCTGGTCGATACAAAAACGCAGGACAGCCTTCTGTATTTTTCCGATGGTTCTCTTCTTCTGCGCACCCCGTCAAACGATGTCCGCCTGGAGGCTCCCCGCTTGAAATGGCGACGGTATCCTTCCTACGAAATCGACGGAACCTCCTGGATGGCGGTTTCACATGAACTGAAGGAAACACCGCTGTCGCTGACCCTGCTTCTGAAGGATTCGGAATATACCAAATATCAGACAAACTTTTATATCATTGCCTTTATTGTTTCGCTCGGTCTGTTCGTAGTCTGGCTGCTTCTGTCTGCCTCCCTGTACCGCTGGGTTCTTCACCCGGTTCACATGCTGACGCATGCGCTGGAGCAGCTCCGCGGCGGAGATCTCAAGGTGCGTATCCCCGACGACGCTATGCTCGATGAATTCCGGGAAATGACGACCGCTTTCAACGATATGGTCGAGGAGATCGATGATCTGAAAATTGAGAATTACGAAAAACAGCTCTCCCGTCAGAAGCTGGAGGCGCTTTACCTGAAGCAGCAGATCACACCGCATTTTATGATCAACTGCCTGAACACCATTTATCAGCTGACTGAAAATAACCACGCGGACCTGGCACGGCAGATGCTTCAGAACCTGAGTGTGCATCTGCGCTATACGCTTTCCTCCGGTCAGACCGTTTCGCTTTTAGAAGAGCTGAAGCTTGTAAAAAACTACGTGGAGCTTTCCTCCATCCGCTATCCCGGCTCGCTGCGCCTGCTCCCTTCCTGCGAGGAATCGCTGCACAATGCAACGGTTGTGCCGCTGATGCTTCTGAACTTTGTGGAAAACACGGTCAAATATGAGGTCGTTATGGGGAAAGTTCTGGACATCCATATCGACGTCACCGCCAGAGAAAAAAATCAGTGCACCCGCCTTCATATCTGTATCTGGGATACCGGACGCGGTTTTTCGGAGGATATGCTTGCCGTGCTGCAAAATCTTGATACCTATGTAAATTCCGAGCAGGAACACATCGGCATCACAAACGTTGTACTCCGCCTCCGCCAGATTTTTCCCGACGCGGCTTTTACTTTTTGCAACCGTTCCGGCGCAGGCGCTCAGATTACCATTGATTTTCCTTACGTTCCCTTTTTCCGCATCGACGGATAACCGGAACGGTAAAAAAATATATTTTGGGAGGTTATCATGAACCTGTTAATCGTAGACGATGAATATTATACCGTCGAAAGCATTTCCAACAAAATCCGCACACTGCGGCCGGACTTTTTTGAGATTTTCTGTGCCTACAATCTGACGCAGGCATTGGAAATCTTTTCCACACATCCGATTGACCTGATGATTTGTGATATCGAGATGCCCGGCGGTTCCGGCCTCGAACTGCTGGACCAGATCCGTCAGGCACACTACGAAACGGTCTGTATTTTTCTGACCGCCTATGCAAAATTTGAATATATTTCCCGCGCCATGAAGCTTTCCAGCAGTGACTATCTGTTGAAGCCGCTGGATGACCATGCCCTTCTGGAAGCCCTTGACAAAGCCTGTGCGCAATGTGAAAAGCAGCAGAAGGACCGCGTCAACACCCTTCATGCTAATTACTGGAAGGAAAGTGAGCTCCCGCTTGCAGAGCAGTTCTTCCTCGACCTGCTAAATGGCAGTATTTCCTCTGCTCCTTCCGAAGTGATGGATGAAATCCGCTATCGCCGTCTGAATGTCGAACTGATTCATCAGCCCTTCTGTCCGCTTCTGATCCAGACCGGACAAAAGAGTGTTTTTGCAGCATCTGACAACCGCACACTGTATGAATTTGCTTTAAAAAATATTGCCCGGGAATATTTTTTTGAACCCGGCGAGCTGCCGCTGACGATCCGCGTGCTCGATGGTTTTTATCTTCTGCTTCTCCCGGCCTCCACACACACCCGCGATTCTGTCGTGGGACGATGCCGCCAGGCGCTGACAGATTTTGTGACACATTTTCCGTTTTCCATCAATTTTTTTGTTTTCCAGAAGATCTGTCTGCCGGAAAGTCTGCTGGATGCTTTTCTTGCCCTGAAACAGTTTGCTGCCAAAAATGTCACGTATGAAAACCATGTTTTTGATCTTGCCCAGGAGACCCGGACGGCGGTTCCGGCTTCTTCACAGCCAATCCCATCCGACCGCTGGTCCGATCTTCTTCTTGCCGGAAAAACAGAACAGCTTCAGATTGAAGTATTTGCTTTTCTGAATCAGTTAAAAAGCTCCGGAACAGCCACACGGGAATTTCTGACCGGCTTTTACTATCAGTTCCTGCAGCTGCTGTTCCGCCAGATGGATCATCCGGGCAGCGAAGACGAAGCCTTCCGCCGCCAGATTACCGTTGCTTCCCCGGAACAGACCTTCTCCTCATTTGGTGCTTTAAGAGAATGGATTTCCAACAGCCTTCTGCTGTTCACACAAAGCCGTCAGGCAGCCGCTTCCCAGGATACAGCTGTTGCCACCGTGAAAGCATATATCGAATCGCACCTCTCCGATGAGCTGGATCGCGATACGCTTGCAGCCATGGTGTACCTGAACGCCGATTATCTGTCCCATCTTTTTAAGAAGGATACCGGCAGTTCTCTGATCAACTACATCATCGACCGCCGGATTGCGCACTCCAAAGAGCTTCTCGCCAAAGGTGAAATGAGCATCCGTGACATTGCCATCACCTGCGGCTTCCAGAATATTTCGTACTTCTCCCGCCAGTTCAAAAAATCGACGGGCATGACACCACGGCAGTTTAAAAATTAAAAAAATCCGGTTTTCCTTTTGCATATCGGAAAGCCGGATTTTTTGGAGTCACTCACATTTTTTTATCAGCCCTTAACACCGCCAAGGGTAATACCTTTTACAAAGTTTTTCTGAATGAACGGATAAATGATCATGATCGGCAGAATACCAAGTGCTGCCATCGCCATACGAACCGTTCCGGATGGAATCTGGGAGAGACCTTCGCCTGCCTGCGCCATGTTGTTGGCGTTCTGCGTCAGCGCCTGAATGTTCTGCATCAGACGGTTCAGCAGGTTCTGGATACTGTAGAGATCCGTTCTCTTTGTCAGATAGATATAACCATTGTTCCAGTCGTTCCAGTAAGCAATACCGGAGAACATGGCAACCGTTGTGATAATCGGTTTGGACAGCGGAATCGCGATTTTCCACATGGTCTGAAATTCGTTTGCACCGTCAATGTAGGCAGCCTCGAGAATTTCATCCGGCACACCGGTGACAAAGTAGCTCTTCATCAGGAGAACGTTAAATGCGCTCATCATCAGAGACGGAACCAGCAGTCCAAAGAACGTATCTTTCACATGAAATACGGTCGTGTAATTGATATAAGTCGGTACAAGGCCTCCATTGAACAACATGGTAAAGAATACCAGGAAAGTCAGGACATTTCGTCCCGGCAGCCCCTTTTTCGAAAGGCCGTAGGCCAGACAGGTTGTCAATGCAAGGCTGCATACAACGCCGGTTGCGGTCAGGATAAAGGACATTCCATAGGCTTTGATTACCATGGAGCTGCTGGATGTGAATACCCACTCATAAGCGTAGGTACTCCACTTTTCCGGCAGAAAAGAGTAGCCATTCTGTAACAGGGTTGCATTGTCAGTCAATGAGGAAATGAACATCAGCAGAATCGGAATGATCGCGAGCAGTGTCAGGATTGTCATGACCAGATGACCGAAAAAGCTATAAATTTTATCTTCTCTTGTTTTCATACCGTTCCTCCTAGATCAGCGCGCTGTCGCGGTCAATTTTACGTACCAGCAGGTTTGCGCCAAGCACCAGAATAAATCCTACGATAGACTGGTAAACACCGGCTGCGGCAGACATCGAAACGTTGCCCATCTGAAGCAGTCCGCGGTATACGTAGGTATCAATTGTGTTTGTTGTGGAATACAGGGCTCCCTGGTTCATCGGCACCTGATAAAAGAGTCCGAAGTCAGAGTAGAAAATTCTTCCGATTGCCATCATGGTCAGCATGATAATGGTCGGACGCAGAAGCGGCAGGGTGATATATTTGATCTGCTGCCATCTCGTCGCACCATCGATTTTGGCTGACTCATAGAAGGATTTATCAAATCCCATCAGTGTTGCCAGATATACAATACAGTTGTAACCAACCGACTTCCATGCACTGACAAAAACCAGGATAAACGGCCAGTATTTCGGTTCCGAATACCAGGAAACCGGATCTTTTCCCAGCGCCTTTAAAATCGTGTTGTTAATGAATCCGTTTTCTACGCTGAAGAATGCAAAAACAAGATATCCGATGATAACGGTGGAGAGGAGGTTCGGAAGAAGTATGGCGCTCTGGTAAACTTTTTTCCGTTTTCCTTCCAGCTCACTCAAGATAATAGCTACTGCGATTGCCAGTGTTGTGTTGATTACGATAAATGCCACATTGTAGAGAATGGTATTTCGTGTAATAACAAAGGCATCGCTTGTTGTAAACAGATATTCAAAGTTTTTCAGTCCTACCCATGGACTTCCGTAGATGCCTTTTCCGGCATTGTACTGTTTGAATGCAATTACAAGGCCCGGCAGAGGCATGTAATTGTTGATAAACAGATAAATGAGGCCCGGCAGCATCAGAATATAGATCGGCAGAAAGCGTACAAATGCTTTTCGTCTTTTCTGGCTCTTCTGACTTTTCACTCTTGCCATGTTTTCATTCTCCTTTTCTCTCATCCGCAGCCGGTCCTTGTCGTTCCGGTTTTGACAGATTTCTTCTTTTTTACTTCTTATACTCTGCGCCGCCCTTATTTCGGACGGCGCAGCATTTTTCTTTCTTTACTTTTTGTTTGCT
Source organism: Blautia sp. AM47-4 (assembly GCF_003479865.1). Lineage (NCBI taxonomy): Bacteria > Bacillati > Bacillota > Clostridia > Lachnospirales > Lachnospiraceae > Blautia > Blautia sp. AM47-4. The sequence goes on along the minus strand of NZ_QUHY01000001.1, from coordinate 68,546 downwards.
TCCTGCCATGCTGCAAGCTGTGCTGCTTTCTCGTCGATAATCTTCTGAAGTCCTGCAGCCATCATCTTGTCATTCATTTCGGCAATTCCGGTCTCCGGATCTACGAAGCCGTACTCTACGCTGGTCTGATACTCGTTGTATACATTCTGTACTGCTGTGATCTCGTTTGCAACGTTTGTGCTGTCGAAGGAGAAGCCGCTTGCCTTGGAAACTTTTGCATTGTTGTTGAAATCTCTCATCTTATCCCACAGATCCGGATCATTTCCTTCCCATACATGGGTCAGGAACTGGTTCGGCATCATCCATCCCATGGAGTGGTTCCATCCGGAGTTGGATGCGTCTACGCCGTCTGCGTAAGTAGCAAGTCCGTCATCACCAATTTTATAGTGAGTTCCCTCAATGCCCCATGCCAGAAGGTTTGCAACATCGGCATTGCTGTAGCATTCATTCAGGAATTTCATGGCTGCTTCTTTGTGCTGTGCAGAGATCGGAATAGTCCAAGGCATACCTGCCACGGAAGTAGATCCGATATAGTCATCCAGAGTCTGGAAGATCGTCATATCGCGGCCTGTCAGGGTTGTCTCCTGTGCTTTGATGCCAGGTTTTCCACCTGTGGTGTAGCTCATCAGGGTTCCGGCTTTTACCAGCTCGCCGACTGCTGTAGTATCCGTTGATGCATCGGCACTGATGTAGCCTTTCTGGTTGTAGTCGTACAGTCTTGCGCAGTAGTCTTTGTAGAAATCGCTCTCAAACAGGTTGACAACATCAAGATTCTGACCGTAGTCAAGAAGAACACCGAATACGTTTCCGCCAAGAGCATCTACATTGGAGAACTGATTCATAGAGCCTGTCCCCGGACGATATACTTCTTTGTCCGGATATGCCTCATGCAGTTTTGCATAAATATCGTTTAATTCATCCAGGCTGATTTTTACGATCTCATCATCACTGTTTACTTCGTAGCCGATTCCATCCAGATACTCGGTTGCAATTGCTGCACATCCACGTCCCTGTGCAATATCGCGGTTGCTTGGAAGTCCGTACAGAACTCCGCCGACACGGCAGGCATCAATATTCTGCTGTCCTACTGCATCTGCAATGTCCGGTCCGTATGTTGCAAGCAGATCATTCTCTTCCAGATCGGAGAGATATCCCTGCTGGACTCCTGTGGTGTAAGAAAATCCTACGCATGCCAGAACATCAATCTCCTCATTCGCAGAAAGTGCCAGTGTGGTGTTCTGGTTGAAGGAACCAAAATCAGTGATAGAAAGCTCGACCTCAACGCCAATCTTATCACGTGTGATATCGTTGATGGCTTCCTGTACTTTCTCGGTATCTGCCGGAGCGCCGGTCCAGGTTGGGAAGCTTACGATGATTTTCTCTACTTCTCCGCTTCCGGTATCTGCTGTGCTTGCTGCTGTACTCTTATCTCCGGAATCTGTTTTGCCGGAATCAGAGCTTCCACCGTTGCTTCCGCAGGCAGCCAGGGAAAATGCCATGATTGACGCCATGAAAATCGCTGCTACTTTCTTTTTCATTCTTTCATCCTCGCTTTTTTATCTTTTTGTTTTGTTTCTCTGTTTCGTTTTGAGCCTCGGCCGTGACTCATTTGATGATCTTATTATATCGGCTTTCCTACCTCCAAAAAAGAACAATTCTGCGATGAATTTGCACTTTTCTGCGGTTTCTTTCTGCACTTTGTATAGTTTTTTATCACTTTTCCGTTTTTTCTATACATTCCGCTATCAGCATCCAGTCTCCCGCCGCCGGTTTCTTTGGCATAATGCACGATTCCTGCCGCACTTCTACCTGTTCTTCTGCTTTTTCTGTCTCTCCCGTTCTCGGATCAAACCAGGAAACTGCATAGATTCCGTCGCAAAGGCCTGCAATCCGTGTGCTCATTCCGTCCATCTCGCCGTAATAAATCAGCGCTCTCGTCTTATCCCGGCTGATGGTGGCAGCCGCCAGCTTATTGGAAAACGGGCTGATGTTCTCTTCCGCTTCTGCCGGATCGTACGGCACCATCTCTTCGAAGTGGTGCTCTTCATAGAAACGTTTCAGATATCCCATCTGCGCACCGCCCGGTCCATCAATCGCTTTTGCCCAGGTGATGCCGAATTTGTTGAATGCATTAAAGTACGGGTTGATGTCACTTACCTCCCAGATATTATCCCAGATGCCCTGTGCGCCGTATGTATAGCCGCAGCCACCAGTCTGAATCGCCATGTATGCCACGCGGCGCAGCATGGCATCGGTGCAGAGACGGGTTCCGTTTTCTTCCAGCGTGGAACAATATTCGTATAGAGACTCGCCCTCGATGAACGGCTTTGTTCCATGCTCTTTCTGATAAGAACGGTACCAGGACACATTGATCGGGAAATCGCCGTGACCGGCCTGGTTCAGTACAAAGTCAAACCACGGTTCATCATAATAGTAATCTGCAAACGGACGCTCATTCGTGTAATGTGCGGTCTGCAGGGTATCGTAGCCGTCCATCTCCTCCACGTATTCTGCGACCTCGCGCCAGCCCTTAATCGCACGCTCGCGCGGCTCGCCCGGGAAGTAGCCTGCCACTTCGCCTGCCAGTGTCCACACAACCGGAAGGGCGCCGTAACGCGCGATGATGTAACGCGCCAGATGTTTCTGATGCTCCACGCCCTGCTCGATCGAGCCGGACCAGGCAAAACCAAGTGCGTTGACGAAGCCGAGATCCGCAAGATACTGCATACGGCGGTCGAGCTCGTTCTGATAGAATGCCACATTCGGCACATCGTCCGCGGCATCTGCCTCCCAGTAACGGCTCTTCTGCTCCCGCCAGCTGTCGCTTCGAAGGTTCGTCTGATAAACATTATAGCCCTGCTCCTTCCTGCGGTCCGCCATACCGCGGAACATGCTCATCATCTGCGGATGGTTCGACTCGTCCCAGCGCTCACCGAAAGCAAATTCCCAGTGCGTATCGCCGAGCCAGAAAAACGGTGTTCCGTCTGCATACGTCAGATATTTTCCTGATGGATGCACTTTCAGAAATCCGTGCTGATAGATAGCAAGCTTTCCTTCGTATGGAATACATTCGATTGTTCCCTGCACTCCGGAAAGTCCCGTCTCCTCCGGTGCTTCCAGCCTATAGCTCCACATTCCGGTTTCGGTCGGCGCAAAGGCAATCCGATAGGTATTTCCGCCGTCCCAGTATGCTTCTCTTCTGATCTTTCGGCCGGAAGGCCCTGTAAAAATTCCCAGGACCGAAACATCGAGGAATGGATTGTCGTATGTTTTCTCACTTTGAAACGATAAAATAATTTGTCTCCACTGTTCTGCTTTCATCCCCATTTTGTTTTCTCCTTTATCTGCACAGAGCGCGCCCGGCTTTTCTTTCGGGTACGCTCCTCAAATCTGATTTTATGGTTGTCGTTCACTTCCGGTGAACGGCAACCTTTATTCTGTTCAAAAGCCGGCTGTATCTGTTTGTTATTTTTTTATTCCAGCCCGCGTTTTTTTGCAAGCTCCACGGCAATCTCAACCAGCTCCGCCGCATCCTCGCGGCAGACAAAGCCTTTCGTTACCTGCTCTTTCGTGTTTTTCTCCGCCATTTCCCGGTAATGTGCCAATGTTCCATACAGCTCTTTTATCATTTCTTTCGAAAACGCCTGCTGATAACCGAACAATCCTTCTTTTTCCGATTCCGGATCCAGGAAATTCTGGCCTTTTTCAATATCGCTGGTATTGCTGTATCTTCCGGTCGGATAGTCAAGGAGGCAGGTACGCAGTCCACCGATTGTATTTCCGAAAGCATCCTTTTTGTTCTCTCCGTTGCTGTCAATCGCAATCCGGTCACAGTGCGCCGGAGCTGCGCCTGTCCGTACCCAGGTAAAGAGATTCCGAAATGCTGCCGCAAAAAGAATCTGGGACGGATAGTCGTTTCCTTCCTCATTTTTTCCCATATAAAATGGCAGATGATTGATCCGCACCAGATCCGGATCGTTCTGATAGTAGTCCACGTAGCTATAGGAAGTGTCATGGCTTGCACCCGTCATATCATACTGGCGGAACAGGAACTCCGGATCATCGCTGTCCGGCTGGGCAATGCGCCATGCTTCCATTCTTCCGTTTTCACTCTCCGTCTGCACAGCGATAAACGGCTCGCGCGCCTTTTCCACACGTGTCAGACTGTAATGGTACGGAGCCATGGTTTCATACTGGTTGACCGGAATACCAAGGGAATGGACTCCGCCACCGGAAAGATAGCCATCAAACACACGCGCGCCGCGTGCTGCATCCGGGCGGTAGGCAAAGCTGTTCAGATAGCGGAAAAGATAGGATCCCGACTGTGACCAACCCGTCAAATAGACGTATTCTCTTTTATATTCCCGAATCGGATTCTGCTCCTCTTCACCTCGCAGCAGCCACGCAAGATCTGTCAGCATATCCCAGAAGAGCCCGGTCTCATAGTCGTGATTCAGATCGCCAAGGCCGCCTGTGGCCTGCAGTCGCTCCGAGAACGGCACATCCGGCGTCGGGTTGGCCCAGGAAAGACGGCCGTAACGCTTTTCATCAAACTCTACCATTTTGGCGATCGTATTCGGTTTGCTTGTGATTCCCACATAGATATCTCCGTCCCGCACAAATTTCTTCCAGCCGAGAATCCACATGCGGTCAATCTCCATAAAACTCGTTGGGTTGATGATCTCCACTACAACGTTTCCGCTGCATTTTGCAGTGTCCTGCGGTGCACGGACGATGATGCGGTTTGTATACGGCGCATCCACAGTGCGCACACGGACGCCGCCGCGCTCGTCTGCAGTCTCATAGACATTGGCCGTTCCATACATATAATATTCCTTCTCCACATAACCGCGCTCCGACAGCTTCAGGTAACGCTCCGCACTGGCAAACGGATAGCTTTCTTTCGTTACCGGAATCTCCTCTAGTCTTGTAATCATCTCGTAAAACCTCCCTTTTACCTTGTATAATTTTATTATTTCATATCGCTTCAACGCAGAAAACAACGATTCTGCGGTTTTTTGACACTTTTCTGCGGTTTCTTACGCAGTGAAACAGCAATGAAAAAGCATCTCCGTGCAAATTTATCTCTGATTTGTACTTTTTCTTTTGAAATGTCTGTAGTAAACTGATATTGTCGGGCAGAAAAAAATTCTACCATTACCAATACCGTCTTTTCTGCCCATGTAAACAACTGTACTCTCAAGCTTTTTCTGTACCTGATTTTGTGAGATGATTTTTGTCAGTCGCAAAAGCGAGTGCAGAAAGACGCTGAGCGTACATTCCGTACCAAAGGAGGGTTTTTACAAATGAACGGAACTTATTATACCATTACCGAAGTTTTTGATTTCGGTCCGCATATTTCGAAAGTAATTCTGGATTATGGCAAAAGCATGAAGGGTGCGGCCCCATCTCCGGAGCAGTTTACGGTACACGTTACCCGTACATCCACCGAGGGCGAGGATTTTGTATGGCCGAATTTTATGGGCGACAAACCAGATGACTCGATGGACGGAATCCGCCGCGTTTCGAACGTTTACGTTTCTGATAAAACCGGTGCACCGTGCGAGGACGGCACCTGCCTGACGCTGGAGCTGCCGTGTTTTATCATGGAAGGAATCGGCTCGATCATCAAATTCAATGGTAATTTTAATGTATTTGTCAATGTCGCTTACGATGTGACACAAGTCTCTGAAATTGCAACAGACGATGGTGCCATTTCTCCGCAGACGTTCGACGTAGACGGCGGAAACCGCGTCATCTACGGTGAATGGCTCAAAGAAGACCGCTACGAGGATCCGCAGATTCCGCTCTCCTACGTTTACTACGAGCCGGAAATGGATGCGGATGAAAAAATCCCGCTGATCATCTGGCTGCACGGCGCAGGTGAGGGCGGACAGGAGCCGCCGATTGCAGCAATCGGAAATAAAGTTGTAAACCTGATTTCCCCAAAGGTTCAGAAAATTTTCGGCGGCAAGACCTACCTGCTCGCTCCGCAGGCTCCGACCATGTGGATGGATGACGGAACCGGCGAATATACCAAAGACGGTTCTTCCAAATATACCGAAGTTCTCGATGCCCTGATCGGTGCTTTCGTGGATGCCCATCCGCAGATCGACCGCTCCCGCATCTACATCGGCGGCTGCTCTAACGGTGGCTTTATGACCATGAAACAGATCATTTTCAACCCGTCCCGCTACGCTGCCGCATATCCGGTCTGCGAGGCTCTGGCGGATGCATTTATCTCCGATGAAGACATCCTGAAGCTCAAAGATCTGCCGATCTGGTTTACACACGCAAAAACCGACCCCGTTGTCGTTCCGGATGACTTTGTCGTTCCGACCTATGAGCGTCTGGCAAAGGTCAACCCGAATGCACACTTCACCTACTGGGACAAGGTACTCGATCACACCGGAACACAGAAAAATGCAGATGGCACCCCATTCGAATACATCGGCCACTGGTCCTGGATCCCGATGCTGAACGATGAATGTGTTCTTGATTATGACGGCAAACCGGTTATGACAGACGGAAAAGAGACTCCGATTCTGGAGTGGATGGCTGCACAGAAAAAAGCGTAATTTTATAAAACTGTATAGCACACTTCAATGAAGTTTCCTGTAAAGTCAAAAAAATGGTGCGGAGACGCCTCCAAAGAGGTTGTCTCCACACCATTTTTCTGTTTTCATCGGCCTTATCAGATCTGCCGCTTTCCACCAGCGGCATAGCCGTCGGTTCTCGGAATCCATTTTAGAAACTCCTCGACTGCCAGATTCCAGAATCTCCACTCATGGGTGTATCCCGGTACGGATACCCAGGTGACATCCACTCCATTTTCCTTCAGATAATCCTTAAACTCTGTATTAATCTCATACAGCATATCCTCTTCGCCGCAGGTCACATACAGTGGCGGAATCTTTTTTCCGTCCGCAATAGCTTTTTTCACCAGCCATTTCACATCGAGAGGACCGTCAATCAGACCTTCCACTTTTTCCGGATCGCCCACCGGCATGACTGCGCCGGAGAAGGAACCAATCGCTGCAAACCGTTCCGGATTGGAAAGGCCGTGCAGCAGTGCGCCGTAACCACCCATCGATAATCCTGCGATATAGCTGTGCTCCGGCTCCGCGGAAATCGGGAAGTAATTGGTCACAAATTCCGGAACTTCTTTTGCTACGAAATCGAAAAACGGTTCGCCGTCCAGAGAATCATGATAGAATTTGTTTTCCCCCGAAATCATTACAACTGCCATGTTTCTCTCTTCTGCAAACAGTTCCACATTCGTATAACCGGTCCACTGTGCGTGGTTGTTTCCCATACCATGCAGTAAGTACAGCACCGGATATTTTTCTTTCACCTCATGTGTCGGCGGCACCGGGTTCTCCTTTCCCGGCATTGGAAGCTGCATTGCTTCCGGAATCGTCACGCTCGGAAGAACGACCGTGATATCCACGGTTCTTTTTAACGCATAAGAAATAAAGTTACATACAAGTTTTGCCATTTCTCCATTTTTCTCCTGTCTTTAGAATTTTTATTGACCTTTTGCGGCCCCATGCATTCAGTATAAACCTTTTGTTCTGATATTCCAATAGACACGAATTAAAAAGGAACCGGTTATCTTTCTCCTGCTTCTTTCTGCTCTTCCGCCGCCATCTGCCGCTTCCGCCGTGTCACAAGGCCGCCGATCCGCCCCGTCTCTTTTGCAGTGAGCGACCGCCAGCCATCGTTCAGCACGCGGTCTAAAGCCCCAGCTCGCCTGCGATTTCGTATTTCATCTTTTCTTCCTCCGTCATATGTCCCAGATCAATTTTCTTCTGCTTTGCCATTTTGTTCTGCACTCCTTTTCTCTGCATTTTTTGCTTTATTCAGAGTGTGAACATTTTTTCCGGCCTTATACCTCCTGTTTAGGAAACTTTTCTGACGATGTGTCTGCGAAACCGACCACCGCAGCTTTCCCGAAAGCGTATTTGAAAAAACCTCGCTTTTGAAACACGGTTCGGTTTCCCATTCCGTTTTTCAAAAAGCGAGGTCCTTTTCTTTATTTCTATTCTATGTTCCTATCTCCTCACTCCGGCGTCTCTCCGAGCCCGCTTTTAATTGCGGCAACGGCCGCCTGAAGTGCTTCCTCTTCATCCTCCCCGCTGCTGCAGATCTCAATAGTGTCTCCCTGCCTGATTCCTGCGGCGACGATACTCAAAATACTCTTTAAATTAACCGTTCCCTGCATCCCGTTGTTTTCATAGGTAAACGACATGGAAGATTTGTACCGGCTTACACTGTTTGACAAATTTACCGCGTTTAAAAGATGCAGTCCTGACGGATTGACAATCGTTACTTTTTCACTTACCATCTTACGTTCCACCTGTCTTTCCTTTGTAATCCGCTCATTTTTCTTTGAAAAATGGCTACTTACTCATTTTTTGACCTTTTGACCCTGGTATCATCATAGTATAACACAGTTTTGTTAAAACAGTTTGAACATTCTGTTAGATACTCCTCAATTCTTTCCGCTTACTCAGCTGACTGAAGAACAGGTAATAAATAAAGTATGCAATCGTTGTGATTACCCACGACAGCGGATAGCAGAAGGCCGCTCCTTTTAAGGAGTGGAAATGCGGCAGAACCGCCGTCATCCACACGATACGTACTCCGCAGATTCCTATTCCGGTGATAAACATCGGAATCCATGCGTCTCCGACACCGCGGAGTGCACCGGAAAGGATTTCGATGGAAATATAGGTGAAGAAGGTCGGCACCAGGAAATGGATCAGTCCGTGACAGATTTCACGCACCGCCGTATCTGTGGTAAACAGAGAAATCAGTGTATCACCGATAAACCACATAAACACAACCATCAGACCCGTCATCAGGAATGCCATGATCATGCTGGTGCGCACACCGCGGTGTACACGATCCATCTTTTTCGCACCGTAGTTCTGACCGACAAAGGTTGTCGCCGCAATACCGAGCGCATTGATCATCATCCAGAAAAGACCGTCCACCTTTCCGTAAGCCGCCCACGCAGCCACATTGTTGGTTCCCAGCGAGTTGACAGCAGACTGAATGATCACGTTCGATACCGAGTACAGAATTGACTGTACGCCTGCCGGAAAACCAATGCGGATAATCCGTTTGAGCATAATCCAGTCAATGCTGATTTTCCGCAGATGAAGCCGGTAAATGTCTCTGGTCCGCATCAGAGAGCCCATAACAAGAACCGCACTGATGATCTGCGACAGAATGGTCGCAAGCGCCGCGCCCATAACACCCATCTGCAAACCGACAACAAATAAAAAGTCAAGCGCGATATTGGTCATACAGCAGATGATCAGATACAGCAGCGGACGTTTCGAGTCGCCGACCGCACGCAGGATACCGGAACCCATGTTGTAAATCAGGTTTCCGATGGTTCCAAGGAAATAAACACGCATATAAATCAGCGCATAATTTACAACATCATCCGGCGTGTTCATCAGATCGAGCATCCATCTCGAACATCCAATGCCGACTACTGTCAGCACAATACCTCCGAGAATGGAAAAGGCAATGGACGTGTGCACTGCCCACTGCACCTTGTCCTCTTTATTGGCTCCGTAATGCTGTGAAATAACAACCGTCGCACCACTCGAAAGGCCGACGAAAAATCCGACCAGCAGATTGATCAGCGTACCTGTCGTTCCGCCGACCGCCGCAAGTGCCTGTTTTCCGAGAAAATGTCCGACAATCATGGCATCTGCCGTGTTGTAAAGCTGTTGGAAAAACGTTCCGAACAGAATCGGCAGGAAAAAGATCAGAATCTGCTGCCAGATAACACCCTCTGTAATCTGATTTACCTTTACTACTTCTTTCTTCTCTTTGTTCATACCCAAATACCTTCTAAAACTGCCGCCGGATCTCATGGCTGATTCCGACGGCAGTCCCCCTTTAAAATTTTCTTCTGCTCCTCTGCAGATACTCTTCTTCTGTTTTATATTTTCAGCTGCTTCATCCCTCTTGGCAAGCGGATATTTGCAATCCGCTTCGCTACTTGCTTGATTCGGTTAAGTAATCTTTCAAAAAATCAAACAGCGTCTGCATTTCTTCCCGCGTACCAATCGTAATACGCAAATAATTGTCAATGCGGGGTTTCTCAAAATACCGCACATAAATATGGCGTTCCCGGAGTGCCTGAAAAATCTTCCCGGCCGGTACGCTTTTGTGCGTTGCGAAAATAAAGTTCGATTTCGAATCTTCGAAAGAAAATCCCAGCTTTTTCAGCTCCTCCTTCGACCACTCTCTCGTTTCCATCACTTTTTTCACCGTCTTGCGGAAATATTCCACATCGCGGATCGCTGCGGCTCCGGCGGCGATTGTGGTCTGATTCATGGTGTAGGAATTGAATGAATATTTCACATCGTTCAGATACGAAATCATCTTCTCATTTCCGATTGCATAGCCGATGCGCATGCCGGCAAGCGAACGGGATTTTGATGTTGTCTGCACAACCAGCAAATTTTCATATTTTTCCAGCAGCGGCTGCGCAGTGGCTGCTCCGAAATCCACATATGCCTCATCCACAATTACAACCACATCCGGGTTGTTCTGTAATATCGATTCGATCGCAGAAAGCGAAAGCTCCACACCCGTCGGTGCATTCGGGTTCGGGAACACGATTCCGCCATTTGGATGATTCTCTGCAAAATACTGCTCCGGCACAATGCAGAAATTTTCATCGAGCGGGATCTGCTCGTACGGAATGCGGAATTCCTCCGCCCAGACATCGTAGAAGGAATACGTAATGTCCGGGAAAAGAATCGGTTTGTCAGAGTTAAAATACGTCATAAACGCCATCGCCAGAACATCATCCGAACCAACGCCGACAAAAACCTGCTTTGTGCTTACGTGGTAGACATCCGCGATCGCCTGCACCAGTTCTGCCGCGGTCGGATCCGGATAGAGACGGAGGGTATCCTCTTCTGCTACCCGTCTGATCGCCTCTGCGGCTTTTGGTGACGGCGGATACGGATTCTCATTCGTATTCAGCTTAATCATGTCAGCCTCATGCGGCTGCTCGCCCGGTACATACGGCACAACTTTTCTTACATTCTTTTCCCAGTTACTCATAAGTTCCTTCCTTTCTGCCTGTGGTCAGGAAATGCACCCTGACTTTATTCCGTCTTTCTGTTTTTTTGGAAAACCCTGTGAATCGTAACCATTTTTTCTTTTCCTTCTGCTCCCGGCAGTTTCCCGCCGACGCAAAGTCCCTTTTCTTCCCGGTGAACCGCTTTATCCTCTCTTCTTCCAGGTAGACGGATAGAAAAGAATCAGCATCGGAAACAGTTCCAGACGGCCTGCCAGCATATCAAAAATCAGAATCAGCTTGGAAACCGGACCGTATCCAAAGAAGTTGCTGGTCGGTCCTACCTGGTCAAGACCCGGTCCGATGTTGTTCAGTGTTGCGGCAACTGCCGTGAAGTTTGTCTCGAAGGAAAATCCATCCACACTGATGATCAGCATGGAAAAGCTGTAGATCACAAGATAAACAATCAAAAATACGTTGATCGCCCGCAGAACCTCATGCTCTACCGGGTGATCATCGAAACGGATGCGTTTGATACTGCGCGGATGTACGATCGAACCAAGCTCTTTTTTCACGGTTTTTAAGAGGATCAGGATTCGCGAAACCTTGATTCCGCCTCCCGTTGAACCGGCGCAGGCTCCGATGAACATCAGCATCACCAGAATACATTTTGACAGCTCCGGCCAGAGATCAAAGTCCGTCGTGGAATAACCCGTTGTCGTGATAATCGATCCGACCTGGAAAAAGGCGGTCCGTACTGTCTCACCGATGGAATGGTACATCGGATAGGTATTCCAGGAAATCACGCCTCCTGCCAGAAGGATAATCAGGAAATACGCTCTTACCTCCTGGGACGAAATGGCGGCCTTTCCCTTTTTGCAAAGCATCAGATAATAAAAGTTAAAATTCACACCGAACGCAATCATGGCGATTGTCAGAATCCACTGCTGCAGTGGTGTGTACACTGCACAACCGCTGTTCAACACGGCAAAGCCTCCTGTTCCGGCAGCTCCCATGGCGAGTGTGACAGAATCAAATGTCTTCATGCCGGAAAGCAGCAGGGCAGCAATGGTAAAAAGTGTCATGCCAAGATAAATCTGATACAGAATTTTAGCGGTTCCGCGCACTCTCGGAACAAATTTGGAAACGGTCGGTCCCGGGCTCTCTGCCTTCATCAGGTTCATGACGGAACCGCCCTTCATCGGAAGCAATGCAAGAATGAACACAAGAACGCCCATACCGCCAATCCAGTGAGAAAAGCTTCTCCAGAACAGGCTGGCGTGTGAAAGGGCTTCCACATCGCTCAAAATGCTGGCTCCTGTCGTTGTAAAACCGGAAACGATCTCAAACAGTGCATTGATATAAAACGGAATTTCCCCCGTAATTACAAACGGCACCGCTCCGAAAACACCAAGGACAACCCAGCTTAACGAAACGCAGACAAATCCGTCGCGGGAATAGATTTCCATATTGGACGGTTTTCTGAAGCAGAGGATCAGACCGGCCGCAATGCAGAGCAGTCCCCAGATAAGATACGCAAAGCCTGTCTTTTCCTGATACATGGCTCCGACCAGCGCCGGAAACAGCATCAGCATACCTTCCACTTTCAGCACCCAGCTGATGACAAAACGAATCATTTTATAGTTCATAATCCGCTTCCCCCGTTACTCTGCCAGAATCTCATGGATATCCTGAAGACCGGTTTCCGTTGTTACGATAATGACGGAATCTCCTGCCTCAAAGGAATCCTGTCCACCCGGAATGATGACCTTTCCCCGTCTGTTAATCGCTGCTACCAGAAGGTTTGGCCGTGTTTTCATATCCTGCAGACGGATGCCGATCATACGGCAATTCTGGTTCACGATAAACTCAAGAGCCTCCACACGGTCTTCCATCAGCTTATACAGCGTCTCAACGTTGCTTCCGATGGAGTTTTTCATTGCCCGGACATACTGCAGAATGTACTCTGCGGTGATGTGTTTCGGGTAGATCAGGCTGTCCAGGTTCAGGCTGTGGATAACATCATTAAATTCCAGATGGTTGATTTTCGTTACAACCTTTGAGGATACCTTCTCTTTCGCATACAGCGACAGAATGATGTTTTCCTCATCCATATCGGTGCAGGCCACAAAGGAATCCATATTCTGGATGCGCTCCTCTTTTAAGAGCTCCTGGTCACTTCCGTCACCGTAAATAACGGTTGCATCCGGCAGTGCTTCGCTTAAAACCTCACAGCGATCCTTATTTTTCTCGATAATCTTGACATCGACGTTCATATTTGCCAGTGATTTTGCGAGATAATACGTAATTTCACCGCCGCCAACGATCATCGTATTGTGTACCTTGTTTGTATGAACACCGATTTTCTTAAACAGGCTCTCTGCGTTCTGCGGTGTGGTAATGATGGAAAGGCTGTCTTTTGCCTGGATCACAAAATTTCCATCCGGTATGTAAACCTCGCCGTTTCGCTCAACAGCACAGACCAGCAGACTGTACTGAAGCGCTCCGGCCAGCTCACGCAGCGACATATGGACAATTTTCGATGTTTCCGGCACTTTAAAGCGCAGCATTTCGATTCTTCCGCGGGAAAAGCTGTCGATCTCAATCGCAGATGGGAACCGCAGCAGTCTTGCCATTTCCATGGCGGCCGCGTGCTCCGGGTTGATGATCATGGACAGACCCAGCTTTTTACGGATAAATTCTCTCTCCTCCCGATACATCGGGTTTCGGACTCTGGCGATGGTGTGACAGTCTGCCGCCTGTTTGGCGATGACACAGCAAAGCAGGTTCATTTCATCACTTTTGGTTACGGCAATCATCAGATCCGCATGCTCAATATCCGCCTCCTGAAGCACCTGATAGCTTGCTCCGTTTCCTACAATTCCCATAACGTCGTAGGTGTTGGAGACGTTGCGGACGACAATACTGTCTGTGTCGATGACCGTCACAAGGTTGTCCTCGCGGCTCAGCTGGGCGGTCAGTGCGGTTCCGACTTTTCCGCAGCCCACAATGATAATTTTCATGTTCTCTCCCTTCAATGCAAAAGCATTTCGCGTAAAATAGTAAAGACCCGCCAGGCGGCATCGTAAAACCATTTTTCGATGCACTCCAAAAAGCAGATCTGTACCCCTATTGTACGATGGCGATTATATCATATTTCCAGGAAAAGCGGAATAGATTTTAACAACATTTTGGACGGAGTTTTTGTAATGACTGATCAAAAAAGGGAAAACCTGTTGAACCTTGCGCTGGCCGCAACGGAAGTCGAACGGCGGCGTGTGCCGGAGCTTTCGGCAGGTTATAACTCTTACAGCAAAACATGGGAAGTAATTGTACAGTATCAGGGAGACCTGGCTTTTCTGGAGGAGCAGGGAGTTCGTGTGACGCTGCTGCTGTTTTCGTATGCCATTCTTCTGGTTCCGGAGTCCCTGATGGATTACGTGACAGGACTGCCGCAGATTACCTATCTGGAGAAACCGAAATTACTTTATTTCGCAGATGCATTTGTGCGGAGCATATCCTGTATTACGCCTGTGCAGGAGGGGGTTATGGGTCTGTCTGGGAATGGGGTGCTGCTTGCATGCATTGATTCAGGCGTGGACTATGCGCATCCTGATTTCTGCGCACCGGACGGGACAAGCCGAATTGCAATTTTATGGGATCAGACGATTCCGGGGAATCCTCCGATGGGGTATGCTCTTGGGTCGGTATATACACGGCAGCAGATCAATGAGGCACTTGCATCTTCTACGCCGGAAGAACGGTTTGCCCTCGTGCCGTCCCGCGATGTGACGGGGCATGGGACAGCGGTGCTCGGAATCGCAGCGGGAAATGGGAGATCCTCGGCAGATGCGGCCATGCGGGGCGTGGCACCGGAAGCAACACTCGTGGTCGTAAAGCTTGGGAATCCTGATCCGGCGGATCTGCCGCGGACATCGCAATTGCTGCAGGCGGTAGATTTCTGCGTAAGATATGCACTTCTGGTGGAGCGGCCGCTTGTGATTAATTTGAGCTTCGGGAATAATTACGGTTCGCACAGCGGGGATTCCTTACTTGAAACGTATTTGAATGCAGTGTCAAATTTAGGGCAGAACGTGATCTGTATCGGGGCAGGAAATGAAGGGGATACCGGACGCCATTATACCGGGAACCTAAAGTCGGACCGCAAGTCGTCCGGTCAGACGCAAACAGTCCGTCCGACATCTGATCCGGCTGCGACGTCTGCGGTCTCGGCAACGGCTGACCGCGCTGTCTCCGTTGAATTTCAGGTCGGTGCTTATGAATCCTCGTTCAGTCTCCAGATCTGGAAGGTTTATGGGGATGAAATCTCGATCGAACTGATTTCCCCCGGCGGCATCCGCTCCGGCACGCTCTCTCCTGTCCTCGGCACGGCGCGTCTGACGCTTGGTCCGACAGAACTTCTCCTGTTTTATGGCATGCCATCCCCCTACAGCCAAGCGCAGGAAATTTACCTGACCTTTCAAGGCGCAGGAAACCATCTGTCCGTCGAAAACGGCATCTGGACCTTGCGTCTCACCCCCGGCCGCCTGATCTCCGGTTCCTTTGACCTCTGGCTTCCCGGCGGAAACGCCGTCGGTTCACAGACACGCTTCTTCTCCCCCACTGCCGACACCACACTCACCATCCCTTCCACCGCCCGCTCCGCCATCACGGTCGGTGCCTACGATCCCCGCCTTTCCTCCTATGCCAGCTTCTCCGGCCGCGGCTATACCCGTATTCTCCACGAAATTAAACCTGATCTCGCCGCCCCGGGTGTCAATATCCCAGCTCCCCGTTCCGGCGGCGGCTATGCTTCCTTCACCGGCACCTCGTTTGCCACGCCTTTTGTATCGGGAAGCGCCGCGCTTATGATGGAATGGGGCATTCTGCGCGGAAATGACCCGTTTTTATATGGCGAAAAACTGAAAGCTTATCTCATTGCAGGTGCAAAACCCATCGCATCCGAGAGCGAATACCCGAACCGGCGGGTGGGATGGGGACGACTTTGTTTAGAAAGTAGCCTGCCAGATTAAAGTTATTGAAGGATTCGATAGAAGAAATAAAAGCGCAATGTAAAGAGTTAAACGACAAATGAGACATATTTTTATCTCTGTACTATCTTGTACCTTGCTACGAAAATAAAACTCGTAGCAAGGTACTTATAGTGTTCATTTGTCGGGCAACTCTTTTTTATTTAACTGTTAATAACTTGCTGTTTAAAATTTTTTGAATGCAAAGAGAATCACTTACCCAAAAGATATTCTTCCAACATTTCCTTTACTTTTTTCTCAATTTCGTCTATGATCTCTTCACACCTTGTCTTTTTCATCCCTGCACCAGTTCCTACCGCCAGTAACTCTTTTCTGCCTGGATTTCTTCCATTTCCATCTACTGACGTAGTATGTTCGCCATAATACGTATTACTGTAAGTAAGATCATATGCCGGACTTAAATGCCATTTATCTTCGTCTGCTTCGTACAAATACGTGAAGTTCTTCGAATGATCATCTCTGTTATGTGCAAAAACATTGAAACACATTCGGCGGAACATATTTTCAACATCTTCATCGCAATTGCGTGTCATGATTTTTGTCAGTTTCATTAATCCATGATAGTCCAGACTTGGCTGCTCAAAATCCAATTCCAGAATTGCAGCTGTCGTCAACATGTGCACTTTCTTTTTCCCTTTCAAACAGTTTCTCCTGTCAAACCTTTTAGTTCCAAAATATCCTTTACATTTTTCTGATGGAAACAATCTCGTTTCACTCATCATAATTCCGCAGGCCTTGGCACAGCAGGAATAGTCATATTCCATTTTTCCTGCATCTTTTCCGTCCACATGCGCTGGAAATTTGATAATCCATTCTTCATTATCAATGGTTGTCATGATTTTAGGTCTTGCTCCGCCGCTGGTACCTCCCAGCAGATACAATTCGTCCAGTTTATCCGAATACTCTGTATTCAGTATCTTTTGACACTCTTCCGCCAGTTTGTCCAGATCTGCACTGCTCTGCTCCTCTGGAAAATTCTTTTCCGGGTGATATGTCAACGCTCCCATCCCCGATGTGCCCACAATCGCCAGACGATCCAGTACGGTCAGTTCATCCGGATTTTGTTTATGTGCCCGTAACAGGCGATCCAACAGTAATCTGCCCCAATGATCTGGAAGACTGTCCGCAAAAACCCCAAATAATCCTTCAAAATGATCCTTAACTGGAACAAATACCTGTTTTTGCAAAGGCAATGAAAATGGGTTGATCGAAAATCCGGTTTCCAGCCATTCATCACTGTACTGAAATGCCACTTTGTGGTCTGCCGTCATAGCTAATGTTCCCACCGTTTGATCCTCATAACACACCTGCAGTACTTTATCTTGTTTCATTGATAACCTCCTGAATATCTTTATACGGTACCTGCGTGAAAATATTTCTGAGCTCATCTGCAAGATCCAGTGCGATTGCAATTTTCGTTAAAGATAACAGGGAAATTTGTCCTGTCGTTTCGAATCTTTTGATTGAGCCGTAACTCACTCCGCTTATAGATGCTAATTTTTCCTGCGTAATTGAACGTCTCTTTCTGATTTTTCTCACTCGCTGCGCAAGTTTTTGATCCAGTTCTTCCGGAGTTTCCCATATAAATTGTTCCATTTTTTCCCCTTCTTGTTACAGATTATATGTTATCTAAAATATCCTGTTTTTATTCAAAACAGATTATATATTATCTATTCTATTTTACCACTCACGTGCAGAAAGCACAATGATTTCCTGCCCTGTTTCCATAAAAACTCCACCCCGTTTTTGTAACTGCAGATAAATTTTGCATCTCCTTTACTCTATAGGGATAATTTGCGCTTTTTTGACTATCCGGTAGTATTTGTTTCAGAGTAAGTAAAAAAGCCTCTGCCGGGCAAAAATTTTGCTTCCCGGCAGAGGCTTTGCTGGTCAAACGGATATTCATGCAAGCATGATTCGCGATTTTTCTTCCATTTCGCATGGCTTGGAATCGTTACAAATACTGGCTGAATTCCACTTTTTCTTTATTTGGTCCTTCGATCGTGAAGAAACGGACGCCATTTTCCCAGAACGGAAGGAAATGTACTTCATCCTGCGTCGTATTCAGACCGGCCCCGGTAATCATTTCGTGAGCTGCGAGTCCCAGTTCGTGGGAGATTTTATCCGAATAAGGGCGGCGTAGCGGGCTACGGCAACCGAATGAGGGTAAAATATACCGCAAAGTGGGGCTTGCAGATTGCGGAAATGATTTTTCAGACACGCTCTAGCACCTTTTTTCTCCACACAAAGGCTTGCAACGGCGTTTCCAAAACGGGCAAACGCTGCCAGTTCTTCCTGCGGCTGTAAAGATATGCTCCATTCCACCAAGCGTCACTACAACTATTTTTACACTCTGATGATATAATATTTCCGCTGTTTTTGCAACATTTTGCTCTCTCCTGCCCGTTCGCTGCCGTTTTGCTGTTTCTTTTTTTCACAGATCACAAGGATGAGTGCCAGCATTCCTCCCATCAGGCTGCACCAACTGCCAGCCGCCCGTCCGGGCGCATGGTACACAAGAACAATTTTGTGCTCGCCTGATGGGATTTTTGCGCCGAGAAATGCCGTGTTTGCGCGGAACAGCATTGTTTCTTTCCCATCCACTTTCAGCACAAAATTTTCATCGTATGGAATGCTGGTGATGAGGTATCCGTCTCTTTCCGCGGAAACCACGCCTGTGATGCCGTCGCCGCCGTATGTTGCTGTTGTTCCGCCAATCAGGGTAACCGCCTGACTGTACAACTGCTCCGTTTTTTCCAACGGCTGTGCCATACCAGTCCATGTCTCAAAATTTTTCAGGATATAATGGCCTTTTCCCATCCGAATGAATGCAGTTCCATCTTCTTTCATCGTTACAAGATAGTTAAACTGTGTATTCCCATTGGCATACGTATGGTTGATGCCGGTCAGGCGGTTGGTCTGGCCGTTGATGCGGATGAACATATCATGACTCGCTTTCTGATTCTCCACCTCGAAAGAAACGGCGAGCAGCGTCGCTCTCTCTGCGGCACCCGGCAGCGTTGCTGAGACGGTCACGGATTTTTTCGTCTCAATCTCATATCCGTCCGCTGTCTTCTGAATGCGCAGATCTTCCTGATCGGTCTCTGGAATTTCAAGGTTCACTTTCTGAAAACAACTGTGAAACAGGGGTCCTACAGAACCATTCTTTGTATCTGAATCTGCAGCGGCTCTGAAATTATCCACAGATTCCGCCGATTTTTCCTGATCCGGGATTGCCGCTGTTGTCTTCCGCATTTCCTGATCCGGGATCACGGCTGCCGTCTCCAGTATTTCCTGGTTCTGTGGATAAGGTAACGATTTGTATTCCGTCTCGGAAACCACCTGGTCTGTCACGTAGGCAACCGGCGCTGCGGATATGGCACGATAAACCTGAAAGTCCCCGTAATCCCGGTACAGTTCATACCCTTCCGGCCGTGTTTCTGCCAGAACATATTTCACGCCCATGAACTGCCAGAACAGCGGATCATCAGAAACCGTCTGCATCATGCGGTTGCGGAAGGCTTCATTAATCCCATACGTCTCGTCCCGGAATCTCTTATATTCTGCATTGTATGCCGAGGAATAAATCGTTGAAACATTCTGCCCGATATCCCAGATCCGGTTGACGTTCGCAAGGTTTTGTCCGCCGTCTCCATATTGCTCCATGCGATACCAGCCGGGATCTTCCGCACGGATCTCGCGAATAGCCGCTGCAATTTTGCTGTCTGTCAGAGCTTCATACGTTTTACGCGGGATCATCACATTCTTTTCCTGATTGATTGCTTTTCCGGCGAATACAAGAATCACAGCACTAAAGACGAGCGGCAGAAACGGAAGCTCTCTGCCCCGCAGCCGTTTTTTTACCGGAAACCACCGCCATGCCAGATAACATGTTGTCACACAGAACACATCCAGTATGCCGAGATGCCAGTATTGTTCAAAGTACGTCTCTTGCTTTGCATTCCATATCAGAATCAGGACTATGAGATACGGAAGTAATTCGCGCAACTCTGTCATGGCTTTCCCCTTGAAATTCCCGGTGCTTTGATTTTTTCCACACTCCCGCTTCCGGATAAGCTGGTTTTCCACATAAAGCCCGACTTCTGCACAGAGGACCGGAAGAAACGGGATGAATACTTTATCTTTGCTGTACAGGCCGCCGTTCAGCAGATAGCCGAACAGGGGAATACAAAAAAATACCAGCAAAAGGAAGGACAACAGTTTCTCACGCAACCGACTTTTTCCGATCACCCTGCCCAAAAGCGCCACCCCCGCAAATGCGGAGAGGCCAATACCATACGGCGTGTAGCAGAGACGCAGGATCAGAAACTGCGGTTTCCACATCGCCGGATCGGTAAAAAGTCCTGCGATGCCGCCCGCTGCAGTGCCGCGTCCGCCCCCGCCGCTGCCGCCGAACAAGGCTGCAGCCGATGGGATCAGAAGAATACCGGAAAGAAGGATTCCTGCGAGGACCGGAAGTGCAAAGCGGATTGCTGCGCCAAAAAAGCTCCGCAAACCCGCCAAAGCTTCAACTGTTCCTGAAGATTTTTCACCTGCCATCTGCTTTTTCTCTACCCCGGCCTTTTGATTCCGCGACACTTTTCGATTCTCCTGTTCCGCTTCATACGCAGCATTTTCTGTACCGCATTTCAAATACTCCGTCACCGCATACGCCGTGAGCGCAAGCAGCCCGCCGACAGAAAAATAAAAGCTGGTCAGAATCATCCCAAGAACGGAAAGAATCAGAAGACCGCTCTTTCTCTTCTGAAAATGGCGGTCCACGCCCAGCAGAGCCAGCAGCAGAAACGGCATATAATTGACAAACATAAGCTGATTATAGGAATGATATAGAAGTGCGGTAGAACACGTAAAGAAAAGTGATGTAAAAAGACAGTTGCCGTAATGCAGACCCTTTTTGCTGATCCATTGATAAAAAAGCACTGCATCCGCCGCATACAGCAGCGCGGAGGAACCCATCACCCACAGGTCCATCGGGATGAACGGGAAAAGGTAGGATAACAGCATGGTCGGACTCAGCAGTCCGTAGTAGGCAAAATGGTAAATATTCTGACCTCCTCCCAGATTCCATGCGAAATCCGGGAAGAGGTTTCCGGTCGCGTAAAACCGCTTCCGGAAGTAATCGGCAAGGGTGCTGTGCTGGCTGATCCAGTCAATCGAGGAGCCGAATACGCCGTATTGCAGGACGAACAGCCGGCACAAAAGCAAAGAAAAGAAAAACAGACCAGCCGCCGTAAAATCCTTTCCGGTAAGACCTTCCAAGAAGCCGTTCCGCCGTCCTTTCGGCTGGCCTTTCTTTTTCCGTGATTTTCCCGGCTCTCTTATTTCCTTTAAGATTTCCTTTTTCATGCCCGGATTTCTCCTCTTTCAGACGCATGGCGTTTGTCGGCATACTCTGGAAAATACACGTTTTTCTTTTCTGCCGTATGGGTATCTTTTCTTCTCTTTGCAGCACTCTCCTGCTTTTTCACCGGCTGCACACTGTGCATCTTGACCGTCTCTTCACTCGTCTCCTTTAAGAGATAGATCGGACGGTGCTTTGTTTCAAGATATGTCTTGGAAAGATAAATGCCTACAATGCCCGTGCAGAAAAGCTGTACACCGCTCACCAGAAAAAGGATGCATGCCATCGACGGCCAGCCCGCAACGGGATCGCCAAACAGCAGCGTTCTTCCGATGATGAACACGATCAGAATCATAGAAATCAGGAAAAAAAGCACGCCCATGACAGATGCAAGTGACAGCGGGGCTACGGAAAAACCTGTGATGCCGTCGATTGAGTACGCAAGGAGCTTTCGAAGTGGCCACTTTGATGTTCCGGCGCAGCGGTCCTCGTGCTCAAATTCCAGCCATTCTGTGTGAAAACCGACCCATCCGAAAATCCCTTTGGAAAAGCGGTTGTACTCACTCATTTCCAGCACGGCATCCACCATTTTGCGGCTCATCAGACGGTAGTCCCGTGCACCGCTTACAATCTCTGTTCTGGAAAGGCGGTTGATCACACCGTAGAAGGCATTTGATAAGAAGGATTTGATTTTTCCCTCGCCCTCCCGTGAACTGCGGCGTGCCGCTACACAGTCACAGGTGCCGCTCTGCAGCATCGCGTACATTTTCGGAAGAAGGGACGGCGGATCCTGAAGGTCGACATCCATCACCGTTACGTAATCGCCTTTGGCCGCCTGCAGTCCGGCGTACATGGCTGCCTCTTTTCCGAAATTTCTCGAAAACGAGAGGTAACGGCAGCGCATATCCTTCTGCGCAAGCCGGCGCATCTCAAACAGGCTGTGATCCTTCGAGCCGTCGTCAACAAAGATCAGCTCGAACTGAACCTTCTGCTGTTCTTCCATCTCATCCATCTGACGTACCATCGTCTCGTAGTAAACCGGAATTGCTTCCTCTTCGTTGTAGCATGGTATGATAATACTGATTGTCTCCATTTTTTTCCTCCCGGGGATTACATACTCTCTCAGAATCCTTCTGCAGATCCTTCCTGCTGCAATCCCGCTTCTGTCTCATTCTTATGCAAGTCAGGTTTTTGTGGCTGTTTCTCCCGCTGCAGAATCCTCGCCTGCCTCCGGGAAACGCAGGATGACTTTAAACAGATCGCCGTCTGCCGCAAGCTCCATGCGGCCGCCCATGTTGGCCGTGTAGCTTGATGCAATCGCAAGGCCAAGGCCGTGCCCCTCGCTCGTCCGTGATTCGTCGCCGCGCACAAAGCGTTCCATCATTTCCTCCGCTTCAAAATTCATCTCATAGGCGGAAATGTTTTTCATCGTCACGAAAATCTCCCCTTTTTCCTTCCCTGCGTCAATGTAAACTCTCGTTCCGCCCAGGCTGTATTTCAGGATATTTTCCACGAGGTTTTGTATCACGCGGTACATTTTCCCATTATCCCCAAGGAACGGCAGTGGCTCATCTCCGAGCGCCGTGCGGAACGACAGATTGCTCTGCGCAATCGCATCGTCCATATCGGCGAGGGTCTGCTCGATCAACCGTTTCATATCCATTTTTTCCATCTGGAATTTTTCGGTTCCGCTTGTCGATTTGGAGAGCTCGAAGAGGCTTTGGATCATCTCCTTTAGCTGTTCCTGTTTCACAGAAATCACTTCGACGTAATCCTGTGCCGCCGGTGTCAGATCCTCTTTTTTCAGAAGATCCGTATAGCCGACCATCGAGGTGAGCGGTGTTTTCAGATCGTGCGATACATTGGTAATCAGGTCAATTTTGAGACGCTCCGCCTGCATCTGTTTTTCTACGCTCTTCTGCATAGCGCTCTCAATATTTTCCAGCTCTGCAAACGCCGGATACAGCAGGGATTTTTCGGATATTTCATGGATCCGGCTTTCCATGCTGCCTTCTGCCATCGTATGGATCTGTTCCATCAAAAGGCCCATCTCCCGGTTCAGGCGACTGCGGTATGTTTTCCAGGCAAACAGAATTAAAATCAGCGTGGTCAGCCCGAGAAGAATGACAAACAGCACCTCGCCATCCATTCCGTTTATCAGTCCGGTGATCATGGTAATCACGATTAGAAGTTCCGCAATCAGTGCCACACGGAACGGCCATTTACTCTGACCGGCAAGCTGCCGTTCCAGGCTGGTCCGATCTCTGTAACGCTTCCTTTCTCTGCAAAAAAAGGACATTTCTCTCAGTTGTTTCTTTTCATAGCGACAGACAAGAATGCCGGCACTGAGAAGGAAAACGCCACAGATTCCAAAAAACAGAAGACCTGTCTGCACACACTCTATTACAGTACCCCATTCGGCAACAATGCGGTATCTGGCATAGCTGTGCCGGAGCGGCTGAAGCCATCCGAAAAAAGCAAATCCTCCGACAAGAACCAGAAGCTCATTTGGCACCTTTTCGGATTTTTCAGAAACAGCTGCTCTTTCTCTGCTTCCGCAGCGGCTCTTGCCTCAAACTGCATCTGCCGGGATTTTTCTATTTCATCTGTCTCGGACTTATCTGCGGCTGCCCCTTCGCTGCTTTTTGCTGTTTTTCCCGCTTTTTCCGGTTCGCTGCCGGCAAAAGCAGTCATTTTCGAGTTCCCGGTATTTTTTCGGAATTTCCATACCAGATACAAGGCTGCGGCTATGCCCAAAACGCCGACTACCGTCACTCCAATGCCGATACCCCATTCGATGTTGCGCCACATTCCCCATTCGAATTCACTGGCCCATTTCCGCAGAAGCCTTCCGCACAAAATCAGTACCATAGCAAGATCGAGAAGCATCCACAGCAGGATGCGTTTTTCAGTCTCCGTTAATTTTTTCAATTTTGTATCCAATTCCCCACACCACCTTTAAATATTTTGGATTTTTCGGCGTAATTTCGATTTTCTCACGAATGCGCCGGATATGAACCATGACGGTATTTTCTACGCTGTAAGCATCCTCCTGCCAGACCTGGCTGTAGATTTCTTCGGCTGAGAATACATAGCCGGGATGCTCCATCAGAAGCTCCATAATTTTGTACTCGGTTGCGGTCAGGCGAACAGGTTCACCGTCCACCAGGAGTTCTTTGGTGTTCCGGTTCAGCAGCAGACCGCCGTTTTTCAGGATATCCTGGCTTTGTGTGGTTCCGTTTGCGGCGCCTAAGGAGAAGTAACGGCGGAGCTGGGATTTAACACGGGCCATGAGTTCGGCGGTATTATACGGCTTTGTCACGTAATCATCGGCGCCCATCGAAAGTCCGATGACTTTATCGCTCTCTTCGGTTTTCGCGGAAAGCATGATAATCGGGATGTTGTTTTTTTCTCTTATTTTCATCAGCGGAAAGGCCGTTCATTTTGGGCATCATGACATCGAGCAGGATCAGATGGATCTGTTCGGTCATGAGGATGTCGAGTGCCTCCATGCCGTTGTAGGCTTTTTTTACCCTGTAGCCTTCCAGTTCTAATAGTTTGCCGAGAGATCTTACGATTTCCCGGTCGTCGTCTACGACTAATATGTTGTATTGGCTCATCTCGTTTTTCCCCTCTTGGTTCTATGGTGTTTATCATAGCAGAGAAAACGGAGATTATTTGGATAAAAAACTGACATTTTTCTTAAAATGTAATCCCCCATTACGTTTTCCTGCTTTTTTTACAAAAAAAAACACTGATTGGTAGAATTGTAAGCTGGTGTAAAAAATAAAAACAAACGCATATAAATTAGTAAAAATGCCTGCCATAGCAACTGAAAATGTGGAAAAAGATAAAAAAAGTCAATATAAGTGGACAAAATACACAATATCAAACGGGGATTTTATTTGATATAGTGTAAACATCACAAATAATCAAAGAAAATGCGTAATAAAAACGCACAAAACAACGGAAAGGATGGGGAGTATGGCGAAGGAAAAAATGAAAAAGAAAAAAGGAGAGAAAATTACCCCTGCAATCTTGTGGAAACAGCGTTGGCTGCTTGTGATGTCAGTACCATTTGTAGTCTGGCTGATTATCTTCAAGTACATTCCACTGTGGGGATGGACCATGGCATTTCAGGAGGTAAAACCTGCGACATTTGCACTTCCGATCTGGGAGAGAACCTGGGTTGGATTTCAAAATTTTACAGATGCATTCAAAGACCGTCTGTTCACACAGACATTAATCAACACATTGGGAGTAAGCTTCCTTGACATCGCGGTTGGAACGATCGCAGCAATCGCATTTGCGGTTCTTCTGAACGAGATGTTCTTTATGAAGTTCAAAAAAGTAACGCAGACCATTTCTTATCTGCCGCACTTTGTATCCTGGGTTATTATTGCAAGTATTGCAAAGAATATTTTCAACGACGGCGGTGTTGTTGACAGTATCTTCGGCAAGAACCTGCACCTGATGAGTTCCAACTCACCGCTTATCTGGGTAACCATTATCCTGATTAACTGCTGGAAAGAGGTTGGCTGGAACGCAATTATTTATCTGTCCGCCATGGCAGGTATTGATCCTGGTCTTTACGAGGCCGCTGATATGGACGGTGCAAGCCGTCTGCAGAAGATCTGGCACATCACTCTGCCGGGTATCCGACCGACCATCATCGTACTGCTGATTATGAGTATCGGTGGCGCCCTGAACGTAGGTATGGAGCGTCAGATGCTTCTTAGTAACCCGCTGGTTGAGGATCACACGATGGTACTTTCCTGGTTCTCTTATAAGAGAGGTATCGGAAACAGCAACTACGGTCTTGGTACCGCAATCGGTGTATTCCAGTCTGCAGTCAGCGTTACCCTGCTGCTGATCGCCAATAAGATTGCCGGTCTGGTAGGCGAAGATAAACTTATGTAGGAGGACGCGAATATGAACAAGAAAGCAAAAAAATTTGACTACGTACTGGCGGTAATCTTCGTATTCCTCGTCATCATCACCATTTATCCGTTCCTGAACGTACTGGCGATTTCGTTTAACGATTCTACGGATACCATTAAGAATGTAAACTTCATCATTCCGAGAAAGTTACATTAAGCAACTATAAATATGTATTTAAAGACGGCGGCATTGCAATGCCGGCTGTGATTTCTGTAACAAGAACCATCATCGGAACAATCGTAGGTATTGTATGTACCTCGATGGTTGCTTACACATTAAGCCGCAGAGACTTCGTACTCCGCAAACCATTCCAGCTTCTGTTCGTTGTTACCATGTATGTCAGTGGCGGAATGATTCCGGAATACCTTCTGATTATCCGTACCTTAAAGCTGGGCAATAACTTCATGGTATACATTCTGCCTGGTCTGATGTGGGTTTATAATATGATTCTGGTCCGCTCTTATATCGACGGACTGCCGATGGCCCTGCAGGAGGCAGCAAAGCTCGACGGAGCAAACGATTTTCAGATCTGGTATAAAGTCGTTATGCCGCTTTGTAAACCGGTTATCGCAACCGTAGGTCTGTACTATGCAGTAGGACAGTGGAACTCCTTCATGGATACTTACCTGTATGCGAAAAAACTCCCGACTCTGCAGTACAAACTGTATGAGATTATGAACCAGGCGACCATGAAAATGGACGTTCATGCAGGAACCAATGTACAGACGGCCGTAACACCAATGTCCGTACGTATGGCCGTAACGATTGTAGCAACTGTGCCGATCGTTATTGTATATCCGTTCCTTCAGAAATACTTTATCGGCGGTATGACACTTGGTTCTGTTAAAGACTGATAAAAAACAGTATTAAAAAATTTTTAGAAAAAGATGATGTTTATTCCTGCCAGGTGAAAGAAAGAGTGCAGGATGACATAAACCATTTTAAGGAGGGCTTTTATGAAAAGAAAAGTAGTATCACTCATGTTAGTATCTGCTATGGTGGCCGGAATGCTCGCAGGATGCGGTTCCGACAGTGGCAGCAGCAAGGGAGGTTCCAGCACAGAGACTGGATCAGCGGCAGAGGCAAGTTCTTCAGGCGAGACAGCAGATGATGCAGATGACAAATCTCCGATTACCTTTGAGTATTTTAACGCTGATGGTAAAAACGGCAACTGGGATAACCCGGTAGCAAAAGCAATCACAGAGGCAACAGGCGTTACACTTGATGTTTCCTATCCGGTAGCATCCCAGGGTGATGCAAAAGAAGATGTTGCGCTGATGATCGCAAATGATGAGTATCCGGACATGATTTATGCAAAAGGCTCAGCAACGGATTTGTATCAGGCAGGCGCGCTGATTGATATGACAGACCTGATTGAAAAATATGGTCCAAACATCAAAAAAATGTACGGAGCAGAGCTGGAAAAACTGAAATGGAGCCAGGATGATCCTGGAATCTATCAGCTTTCCTACGCAGGTGTAAACCAGAAAACCCTGACAACAGGCGGAAGCTGCCAGATTCAGTGGGCTGCATTAAAAGAAAACGATTATAAATATCCGAAGACACTGGATGAGTATGAAAAAATGATCAAGAGCTATCTTGCAGCACATCCAAAAACAGAAGATGGTCTGGATATGATCGGTATCACCATGAGTGCTTCTGACTGGCACTGGATGATTACCCTTGGAAACCCGGCAGGACTGATCGCTGATGCATCCCCGGATAATGGACAGTGGATCATTGACGACGAGTACAACGTACATTACAAACATGTAACAGATGAAGAGAAAGAATACTTCAAATGGCTGTGCCGTATGTACAACGAAGGTATCCTGGATCCGAACTTTGCAACGCAGACAGATGATGACTATATTGCAAAAGTTGCCAGCGGCCGTGTTGTTGCTATCACCGATGCTGAATGGCATTACAGCCAGTGCGAAGCTACTCTGGTAGCAGATGGAAAAGTAGATCAGACTTATGTTGGACTTCCTGTAACCTTAAGAGAAGATCAGGTAGAAAAAGCCCTTCTGTATCAGGGAACTACCGTTGGCTGGGGTATTGGAATTACCAAGAGCTGTGAAGATCCGGTTCGTGCCATCAAATTCCTTGACTATCTGTGCTCCGATGAAGGCAGATCCTGTATCACTGGGGTATTGAAGGCGAGAACTACTTCCTCGATGATAACGGACAGCCATATCGTACCGATGAAGAAGTTGCAAAAGCTCAGTCTGATCCGGATTATGCAAAGAATACCGGTATTGACAACTACACTGGATTCCCGATCTACGGAACAGGTTCCTACTCTGAAGACGGATTCCCATACACTCCAACTACCAAAGAGTCTGTTATTGCAAACTACAATACAGCAGAAAAAGAAGGATGCGAAGCGATGGGATTTGAGATGCTGACCGATATGTTTGCACAGCCGGAAGAGTTCGATCTTCTTCCATACTCTGCACTGTGGGCATATCAGCAGCCACAGGAACTTGCTGAGAAACAGACAATTCTGGACGAAATTGCTTGGCCGGGACTTGTTAAATGCGTAACTGGTACCGAAGATGAGTTTGATGGAAACTGGGAGAGCATGGTACAGGAGCTGACAGACAATGGTCTGGCAGATGCAGAAGAAGCTATGACAGAGTTCCTTGCTACCAAACTTGTTGATGTAGAGTAAGTAAAGCAAAAACATAAGGTTTTGCCGTTGAACGGAAGGCGGCACAAAAACATGGTCTGATATTATTAAATGTCAGGCCATGTTTTTAAATACAGCGACAGTAATGGGAAATGTGAAACATTGTAAAAAGATAACAGTATATGGAAAATCTGCAAACAATTTCATGAGACAAAATCATAGGGAGGTTTTTGAAAAATGACAGAAAAGAAGGAGTTTCAGGTAAACAAAAACACACCGTTCTGGGATGCATCACTGACGGATCAGGAAAGAATCGACTGGCTGTTAAAAGAAATGACGGTCGAAGAAAAACTGGGATACCTCGCCAGCTCTTCCCCGGATCTGCCGCGCCTTGGCATCCCGGGAGTCTCTGTGGGCGGTGAGGCGGCACACGGCGTTGAGGGCAGAAACGATCAGAACGGTCTTGGAAAACCGGATGTGACAACATCCTTCCCGCAGCCGATCGGTATGAGTGCATCCTGGGACCCGGAGCTGATCAGGCAGGCCGGTGAAGTGACGGGAACGGAGGCGCGTGTCGTATGGCACCGCCATGAGGGCCATGGACTCAGCAGATGGGCTCCGACCGTTGATCTTGAGCGCGATCCGAGATGGGGAAGAAACGAAGAAGGTTACGGAGAGGATCCTGTGCTGACCGGAAAAATGGCCGGTGCTTATATCCGGGGAATGCAGGGCGATGATCCGAAGTATCTGCGCTGTGCAGCGACCTTAAAGCATTTCTATGGAAACAATACGGAGGTCGGCCGCGGATGGAAAAATTCTTCCATTGACCCGCGGAACAAATATGAGCTGTATCTGGAGCCATTCCGCAGATGTATTGAGGATGGCGGCGCAGAGGGCATTATGACGGCATATAACAAGATCAACGGAACGATCGGTATCCTGAATCCGGAAGTGACCGATATTCTGAAAAAACAGTACGGTCTCCGTCACGTTGTCAGCGACGGCGGTGCGATGGGACTTGTCGTGAATCTGCATCACTATTTCGGACAGCATGCGGAGACGATCGCAACGGCGCTGAAAGCCGGTGTGGATGCCATGTCTGACGATCCGCGTATGGTAGAGCAGGCGGCACGCGAGGCATATGAGCTTGGCATTCTGAAAGAAAAGGATATGGACCGCTCTATTCGCTGTATGATGGAGACGAAGCTTCGTCTCGGCGTTTATGATCGGGAAAACCTGAATCCGTATGACCGCGTGACCGAGGACGATATCGATTCCCCGAAGGCACGTGAAATCTGCAAAGAGCTGAGCCGTGAATCGATCGTACTTCTGAAAAATGAGAACGGGGCGCTGCCGCTTGACAAAGCTCTGAAAGCAGAAGATATTGCCATTGTCGGACCGCTTGGTGATGCATGGTATCAGGACTGGTACGGCGGAACGGCACCATACCGCACAACCTTCCTGCAGGGGATGGAAGTACTGAAGCAGGAGAACATTACATTCGCGGATGGTCTGGATCGCGTTGTTTTCCGCTGTGATGGAAAAGGTCTTGCCGTAGCAGAAGACGGAACACTTCAGATGGCAGATGAGCCGGATGTGTTTATCAAGGAATACTGGGGTGAGGGAAGCTATACGTTCAAGAGTGTCCGTACCGGAAAATACCTCGGCGCAAGACTCTCAGAGTCGCAGGGAGAAAAGCCGAAAATGGGACAGATCGCGGCAGACCGCGAGGAAGCCTTCGACTGGTTTGTGATGGAGATTTTCCACGTGGAGCCGCAGGAGGATGGCAGCGTTGTGCTGACCAACCGTTTCCATTACCCGGTTTATAGAGATGTGGAGGGATTTTTCTCCTTCGAGCAGACGGAGGGAATTCCGATTACGATGGAGGTTGTCGAAAACGGAATTGAAAAAGCAGTTGCTGCAGTCCGGGGCAAAAAGCAGGTTTACTTGCGCTCGGCTGTAACTCCGTGATCAATGCAAAAGAGGAGATCGACCGCAACACACTGGAGCTGCCAGATGAGCAGGAGATGCTGCTTGACCGGATCGCAGCGGCCAATCCGAATACCGTTCTGGTGCTGTTTACGAATTATCCGTACACACTTCAGAAAGCGATGGAAAAACTGCCGGCGATCATCATGTCTGCAACGGGAAGCCAGGATATGGGAAGCGCAATGGCAGAAGCTGTGCTTGGAACCTATGCACCGGCCGGTCGTCTGAATATGACCTGGTATGAGAGTATCGATCAGCTGCCGGACATTGACAATTACGACATCATCAAAGGAAAAAGAACGTACCGCTATTTCGACGGGAAGGTATTGTATCCATTCGGCTATGGCCTGACGTATACCACATTTGCGTATGAGAACTATAAGGTTTCCTTAAAAGACGACCGTCTGCTGCAGATCTCTCTCGATGTGAGAAATACGGGCGATACCGCAAGCGACGAGGTCGTCCAGATCTACGGTTCCGCTCTGGAATCCTGCGTGAAGAAACCAATCTGCCAGCTGCTTGATTTTGTTCGTGTGAAAAACATTGCCCCGGGCGAGACGCGACACGTTGCACTGGAAATCCCGGTAGAGGAGCTTCGCTTCTACGATGTCATCAACCGCAGACTGATGGTAGAAGAGGGAACGTATGAAATCTATGCAGGCGCGTCCTGCAAGGATAAAGCCGTTTCCACAGAAATCTTTATTCCGGGCGGAAAAAGGGGAGTACGCGATCTGAGTGCATTTACCGCGGCAGACCACTACGATGATTACGAGAACATGTATCTGACGGAAGGCCACTTCAATTTCAAGGCAGTCCGCGTGCAGGATGAGACGAAAGAAGGTGTTCTCGTTTACCGTGACTGTGATCTTTCCGATGCTGCTGTTCTGGCACTTCATGTGAAGAGTGAACGCGGCGGCAGTGTGGAAGCCTTTGTGGACAGTGTTTCAATGGGAAGCTTTACCGGTGACACAAGAACCTGCGAGTTCCGCAGTGCTCCGAAACTGGACCGCTATGCGGAGAAAGAAATAAAAGAGCGCAACCGGTACCGCGAGCCGGTTTATGAGGATATTGAAATTTCCCTCGCAGACAGACCGCAGACGGACGGCGCATCTGAGATCCGTCTCGTCCTGAAGGGAGATATGCGGATCTGCTATCTGCGTGTGCTGAAAAATAAGAGCACAGGAAAAATTCAGATGGGCGTAGCAAACTAACCAGATAATGTATTGTCTAAAAAAAGTATTGACAAATTGTGTGAATATGAATAAAATATTCCTGTAAAAACAAAATACGGAGATCTTCAGGGCAGGGTGTGATTCCCTACTGGCGGTATAGTCCGCGACCCGCTGCGATATCAAACAGCGGCTGACTCGGTGCAACTCCGGGACCAACAGTTAAAGTCTGGATGAAAGAAGATGAAATAAAGTTTATTTGCATGGAAATATTTGTGTGCCCTGAATTCAAGAAAAGGAATTCAGGGCACTTTTTTTCGCGGGCAACGAGCCAAAGTCCGTGCTTGCACGAGACCTTGGCGACTGCCGCGAAAACGAGTTCAAATTCGTGGAGCGTATTTGGACTCGTTACTTCCGGCAGAACCGGTCAAGATCTCCAGAAAGAAGGAGAAATGCAGTTATGAATGCACAGACAACAGCAAAACAGACATCAAAGATGTCGCAAATCGGAAAAACCCGTTACATGGTACAGGTGGCAATGCTCGGCGCCGCCGCAGTCGTATTGATGTTTTTTGACATCCCGCTTCCGTTTGCCCCGAGTTTCTACAAGATTGATTTAAGCGAAGTTCCGGTGCTGATCGGAGCCTTTGCGATGGGACCTCTTGCCGGAGCTGCGATTGAGCTGATTAAGATTCTGCTGAACCTTGTTATGAAAGGAAGTACCACCGCAGGTGTTGGCGAAGTAGCAAACTTCCTGATCGGCTGCGCGTATGTTATGCCGGCCGCATGGATCTACAAAACACAGAAAACCAAGAAAAATGCCATGATCGGTATGGCAGTCGGAACTGTATTTCTGGCAGCAGCCGGCGGTCTTCTGAACGCTTTTGTACTGCTTCCGGCTTATGCAGCAGCCTTTGGAATGCCGATGGATGCCCTTGTGGGAATGGGATCTGCAGTCAACAAAGCAATTACAAGCCTTCCGACCTTTGTTCTGTTTGCCGTTGTACCGTTTAATATCATCAAAGGTGTTGTGGTATCACTGGTAACCATGCTTCTGTACAAGCACATCAGCAGACTGCTGAAGGGTGAGGCGATGAATTAGTTCATCATTTCCGAAATCATTTTTGTAAACGGAGAATCCAATAAATACATTGTAGAGAGACGGACAAAATGCAGAGAGAAATCCTCTGTTTTTTGTCCGTCTTTTAAAATTTTCGGGGAATGGCGGCAATGGATTGCCCACACAGGTCTTTTAGTAGTACAATGAAGCATAATCGATAAAAGAAAATACACAGCGAAATTGGAAAGGAGCGCAAAAAAAGAGATCCGCACATTGGCTGAAATCTCTTTTCTATCACATTTTAATATTGTTATTATGTCTCGAAACTGTTAAGCGCTTTCCAGATGTTCCATCACTTGAACGCCCCATTTAAAAAGGGCGGTTCGCATGGCGAAGGTCAGGACTGCGGTAAGCAGAATCATCACGCTCGTGGTGATGTGGATGTTGAGGTGAAGTTTTCCGTACAGCAGGTAGCCGGCTCCGATCAGGATTGCGCCGACGGTGAGGTCGATGAGGACGGAGATCAGGGAGCGGTTGTTGGATTTTATGGCGGCGGTTTCGTTTTCCCAGTTTAATTTCGGAAATGCAAGGTCAAAAAGGAGCTGTTCATAGTTGACGAACAGGGTAAATAAAACCGTGATCACCGTGGTGTAAAGAAGGGTCGCCGGGTGCAGACCGAAGA
Organism: Blautia sp. AM47-4; assembly: GCF_003479865.1. Lineage (NCBI taxonomy): Bacteria > Bacillati > Bacillota > Clostridia > Lachnospirales > Lachnospiraceae > Blautia > Blautia sp. AM47-4. The sequence goes on along the minus strand of NZ_QUHY01000001.1, from coordinate 34,604 downwards.
CGACAGCAATCATGTTGAAGACCAGAGCGTACGGCAAGGTGCCAAGGAGACTGATCAGGATGCCGCTTACCAGCATGGCACGGATCTGGTCGTGATAGCTCATCGGAATGCATTTCATATAGATGTATTCGCTGCCCTTTCGGGACATCGCTGTGGCGGAGATCACGCAGAACATGGACATCATGACGGCGATTCCGGCGGCGGTAAGGACGGCAACTGCGACAGGCAGTTCCCCTTTCAGGAGGCGGAATATGGTGCCATCGGCGACAAGCCGGGTCCAAAGGCCGGTGGTTTTAGCCATGCCAAGGCTGGAAATGATTGAAATGAGGCAATACCAAGCATGAAGACCGGCCAGATGAGAGGCATCAGAACACAATTCATGAACCAGGCCGGTGTGCGGTACAGTTTTTTCCATTCAATCATCGCATAGGTGCGGACCGGATTTTTGCTTTTGACGGTTCGGGTCACTTCTTCTTTGGATAAAATGCGTTTTTCGCTGGTGGTCTCGCTCATGCCGAGGACAGCCGGGAGGTAGATTTTCCAGGCGAGAGCGAAAAAGACAGCAAGGATGACGGCTGTTGTAGCGATGTAGAGTATCATTTTGAGAAAGGATGCATCTGCAAGGCTTCCGGTCATCAGGGCAGGTTCGGAAAAATGGTCCGGAAGGCGCGCAGAGTGCCCTTCTGGCTTTCCATCAGGTTCATGATATCCTGCATTTCAAAATTTCCGATACTGCGCGAAAATACGTTGATGCCGATCGCAAAAATCAGGGATGCGGCGAATCCGAGGTAGCTTAAGAAATCCTTGTTTCGGATATTTTTGAAAAGACGCATCACGAGCATCGTCAAAACTGCGGCGTAAACGAGCGGCACAACCGGGAAAATAAGGCAGGCGAGGATCATATTGATCCAGTAAAAAATGCCCATTTTGGCGCTGATCCCGTACCCTAACAGAAACGGAAAGAACAGCAGTACAATAAGATAGTATTCGTTCAGCAGACAGCAGAAGCCTTTCGCACCGACAATCTGCGCCGGGGTAAACGGCAGCGGCAAAAGCTTTACGAGGTCAGAGTCCATGTAATACTCGCTCAGAAACAGCGGCAGGCCATAGAAGAAAATGACCATCATGCCAATGGCACAGACGAACTCGATCAGCAGGGTTTCCAGCCCGAGCGGCTGCAGGAAGGTATAGCCGGAATATCCCAGAAGAAACAGTAAGACCGACACAGGAAGGAGGCAGACACCAAGCAGAAGGTATACAACGATACGTCCTCCGTCCGAAAATGCTTTCTTTTTTCCGCTCTTCTGATTGCTTTTTCCTGGTCCGCTTTTCAGAAGGAAACGGGTGAGAATCCATAAGTTACGCATGTTCGGTGATCTCCAGAAAGATATTTTCAAGTGTCTGATCCGGATAGGCCGCTTTTAATTCTTCCAGGGTACCCAGGTATACCTGGCGGCCGTGATGGATGATGGCGATGCGGTCGCAGAGTTTTTCCGCTACTTCCAGCACATGGGTGGAAAACAGCACGGCGTTTCCGGCATCGGCGTGTTCACGCATCATCTGTTTGAGCTCGTGCGCGGAGCGCGGGTCAAGGCCGGTCAGCGGCTCATCGAGAATCCAGACCGGCGGCTTGTGGATCAGTGCGCCCATCACCATGATTTTCTGACGCATGCCATGCGAGTAGCTCATGATACGGCTCGAAAGGTTCTCTTCCATCTCAAAGCGTTTTGCGGTTTCTTCGATAAAACGCTGACGTTCTTCCGTTCCGACACCGTAGATATCTGCCATGAAATTCAGGTATTCAATTCCCCTGACGCGAAGAAACGCATCCGGGTCATCGGGCACAAAGCCGAACTGGCGCTTGGCTTCGAGCGGATCCTTCTGAATATCTTTTCCATTGATTTCAATCGTTCCTTCGGACGGCGCCAGGATGCCGGTGATCATTTTTAATGTTGTCGTTTTCCCGGCTCCGTTTGGGCCGATAAATCCGGTGATCTTTCCATCTTCGATATCCCAGGAAAGATCATCGACGGCTTTTTTGCTTCCATCGCCGTAAATTTTGCTGACGTGGTTCAGACGAATCATGTTTTATTCCCCCTCTTTTTTTCTTGTAAAACGAAACTGTGATTCTCTTGCTTCGTTTCTAAAAACAGACTGCCCTTTTCTCACTCCGAAAGCTCTTATCCTTCCCTGCGCAGGAAAAGGAGTCAGGCGGATCTTCGCAATCCGCTTCGCTACTTGCTTGATTCAGTTAAATTTCGAAGCACGGGCTGTGATCTTGTGTTTTTTTCAGTATGCATTCTTCTGCCAGAACTGTCAATCAGCGGAACGAAAAATACAGAATTTTGTAAGAACTTGTAAGACTTTTAGAGCGTGTCTGAAAAAAAGATACCGCAAAGTGAAGCCTGCAGATTGCGGAAATGCTTTTTCAGACACGCTCCAGAATCAAATCCGATTTTACCCTCTACTTTTTCAGAATCACATCGATGACTGTATCGACTCCATCCGGCAATACCGGGTCTTCGCCGAGATCGGCGAATGCCATGGTCGGATAATCGCTGTGTACCCAGCTTGTGGAAACCGGGATTTCCGCGCCGGTTGCGACGTAGCGGATCGCCTGGATTTCTTCTTTTTTCACGCCGGGCAGCGGCAGCGGCCCAACGGTATTTTCATAGACATGAAAATACAGATGGTTTCCGTGGCGCGTCACACGGCCAAAGTCCGGTTTCTCAATACCGGCTTTTCCGCAGCCGTAAATGCTCTCTCCGTTTTTCTTCATCCACTTTCCAATCTCAGCCAGCCGTTCGATCGACTCCTCCGGGATATTTCCCCTGGCGTCCGGGCCGACATTCAAAAGCAGGTTTCCACCCTTCGATACGCACTCGACCAGCTTTTTGATCAGCATCGGTGCCGGTTTGAAGAAGTGGTCGTTGGCACAATAGCCCCAGTGATTGTTCATCGTAACGCAGGATTCCCAGGCGATATCGTTTCCATTTACATCCTGGATGCCATTCGGCGGAATCATCTGCTCCGGCTCACAAAGTCGCCGTGGTATGGGGTCGGATTTCCGGCCGCCAGAGAACCGTAGCCCTCTCCGCTCACCTCGAGACGGTTGTCGATGATGACATCCGGCTGGAGCTTCCGCACCATATTGATCAGCTCCGTCGCTTTCCATGCTTCGCCGCGCAGCGTATCGTAGGAAAAGTCAAACCACAGCACATCGAGCTTTCCGTAGTTTGTGCAGATCTCGCGTACCTGATTGTGCATGTAGGTCAGGTAGCGGTCGAAATCGCGGTCATCGTTTTTGTATGCCGGGTTGTTCCGCATCGGGTGGTTCCGGTCGCCGTAATGTGGGAAATCGTCGTGGAACCAGTCGAGCAGGGAGAAATACAAACCGACCTTCAGTCCTTCTGCGCGGACGGCATCAACGTACTCTGCAACGAGGTCGCGGCCGCATTTCGTGTTGGTGGATTTGAAATCGGTATACTGGCTGTCAAACAGGCAGAATCCATCGTGATGCTTGGCAGTCAGAACCACGTATTTCATACCGGCCTCTTTCGCCGCCTTGGCCCATTTCCGCGGCTCGAAATCAACAGGATTGAACTCCTCAAAATATTTCATGTAATCTTCTTTTGGAATCTGCTCGGTACTCCGCACCCATTCTCCGCGCGCCGGGATGGCGTAAAGCCCCCAGTGGATAAACATGCCGAAACGGGCGTCGCGGTACCACTCCATCCGCCTGTCATAGGCTTCTCTGTCAAATTTGTACATCGTTTTGCTTCCTCCTGTTTTAGTTTTATATTGGTAATGATTCAGAGTACCATTTCGCATGGCTCTGAATCGTTACGTCAAGCGGATATTCGCAATCCGCTTCGCTGCTTGATTCGATTAAATCTTAATTTTCACCCATTTTCCCTGTTTGAATCGGATCGTCGCAAAGATAAACCGTGACATCTGATCCGCCAGCACGCCGAACCAGATTCCGACGATGCCAAGCCCCAGCGTGTAACCGCCGAGATACGAAACGATCGTACGAATAAATGTAACGCTGATCATGGATGCAACTGCCGTATAAAGCGTATCTCCCGCACCGCGCAGGCATCCCATGTAAATAACCTGACAGATCTGGAAAATGACGACGAAAATAATGACATGGATGATGCTGACACCGATTTCAATGATATGCTGTTCTTCGAAAAACAGACTGTACAGCCATCTTCCGCCGAAGAGATAAATCGCAACGAGGCATACTGCGATGCCCGCGCCGATCAGACGGCACGTTCTGCCGTACTCTTTCGCAAGATCCGGCTTTTTTGCGCCAAGGCTCCGGCCGATCAGTGCAACCGCTGCGGACTGAAGGCCGTCACCGAACGCAAACGAAAGCGACATAATATTCATGCCGACCTGGTGTGCCGCCATCGCATCGGTTCCCTGCTTGGCCGCCATGATCGCCGTCATCATAAAGCCGATCCGCATGAAAACCTGTTCGAAAAACACACTGTACCCGACCCTGACCAGGCTGATGAACGCTGCAATCGTCGGTTTAATTTTGTTCTTCAGAATATAGCCAAGGTTCAGGAATCCGTCTTGCTTTGTGATGGAAAGGATGCTCATCACACATCCGACAACCGTTCCTGTGACGGTTGCCAGTGCCGCACCCTGAATGCCGAGTGCCGGGAACCCGAAATGGCCGTTGATCAGAAGATAATTCAGAATAATATTAATCGTATTTGATGTTACATTTGTGCGCATCGTGATTTTTGTATTGCCCGCACCGCGCTGTGCCGAGTTGATCCCCATCTGGATACAGTTAAAAATCATACCGCCCATGATGATACGGAAATATGTTACTGCGCCGTTATGCGTCTCCGCCGTTGAGCCGCACAGATGGATGATCGGACTTGCAAACGCCACAAATCCAACACTGAATGCAGCTGCCGCAAGGATAATAAATACAAGCGCAGTTACCAGAGTCTCATTCGCCGCACTCTGTCTTTGTTCCCCTCGCCGCCGCGCAACAAGGGCGGAAATCGACACATTCAGTGCAAAGAAAAACGCCAGGCCAAGCAGCTTCGGCTGTGTCGTCAGGCCGACCGCGGCAACTGCGTAAGAGCCAAGCGAGCTTACCATCAGCGAATCCACAAGACCCGCAAATGCAATAAAAAACGACTCCACGATCGCCGGCCACGCCATGTTGACGGCGGTCTGGAATGTGTCTTTGTGGTATTTCCCCTGTAACTTGTTTCCTAAGTACCCCATTTCTTTTCCTCTCTTTCGTCCCAATACCAATTTCTATTTTACTTTGTTTTAACAGAAGGGTCAATACGGTACCGGCAGAAAAAAGCCAGCCGCAAAAGCAAAATTCTTTTCGCTTTTTGTGGCTGGCTTTTCTTTTATCTTTCCGTAGCGATTCAGACCCCCATCTTGATTCCGCTTACGCTACATCCCAGTATTGCTTCTTATTTTTTCAGCACAAATTCTGCCTTATTCTCTGTCGTGCTGTCGCTTCCGATGAAGACTTCGAAAGCACCGTTTTCACTTTCTACACGCTCATTTTCTGTCAGGAAGCGAAGCTCTTCTTCTGTGATTTTGAAGATGACTTCGGTTTCTTCTCCCGGCTGAAGGGTTACCTTGCAGAAATCTTTCAGCTCTTTCACCGGGCGTACCACGGATGCGGCTACGTCGTGGATGTAAAGCTGTACGGTCTCGGTTCCCTTTGTATCGCCGGTGTTTTTCACGGTTACGGAGGCTTTAATCTCATCTTCCATGCCAAGCTCTGCCTTGTCCAGTTTCACATCTGAAATTGCAAAGCTGGTGTAGCCAAGGCCATATCCGAACGGGAACAGTGGTGCGTTCGGGATGTCGAGGTATTTGGAACGGAAACGGTCTTTGTCCTTGCCCGGCACGTGCGGTCTTCCGGTGGAATACTCGTTGTAGTGAACCGGCACCTGGCCTACAGAGTACGGGAAACTCATGGTCAGCTTGCCGCTTGGAGCGTATGCACCAAAAACAACGTCTGCGATTGCATTGGCACCCTCGGTACCCGGCATCCACACTTCAAGAACAGCTTTTGCTTTCGATACGACATCGCGCAGGTCGAGCGGACGGCCATTGAAGAGGACAACGACAACGTTTTCATTGACTTTTGAAACGCGCTCAAGCAGTCTCTGCTGGATTTCCGGGATACGGATGTTCGCGTTGCTGGTTGCCTCGCCGGACTGCAGACGATCCTCACCGATCGCAAGAACGACAACATCGGCCTCTTTTGCTGCGTTTACAGCCTCAAGAAGCATTGCTTCTTCCTCTTCCGGCGTGGTGGACTGCTCCATCGCCTCGCCGAAGCCCTCCAGGCGGATGTCGGAGCCAAGCATCGGAGAGCCTGCATGGAAGCTCATGTTTGTCGTATCTGCCTGCGCTTTTACGGCCTCTTCCAGATTTGTCACATCCTTTGCATCTCCGATGAAGGACCAGGAGCCCATCAGGTTTCTGCTGTGGACATACGGTCCGACCCAGGCAATCTTCTTCTCCTTGCCAAGCGGCAGGATTTTCTCTTCGTTTTTCAGCAGTACAAACGATTTTCTTGCGGCTTCTCTTGCCAGATCGCGGTGCTCTTTGCAGAGAATTACCTCTTTTTCTTTCGTCTCGTCTGCGTCTTTATACGGATTTTCAAACAGTCCCAGTTTGTTTTTCAGTTCCAGAATACGCATGCAGGACTCATCGATCAGATCCTCGGAAATCTTACCCTCTCTTACAAGACGGCACAGGTTTTCGCAGTAAATACCGGTCATCATATCAATGTCAACGCCTGCCTCGGCTGAGCGGACAGCTGCCTCCTCGCGGTCTGCGCAATAGCCGTGGTAAATAATCTCTTCGATCGCTGCCCAGTCGGAAATCAGAACGCCGTCAAATCCCATTTCGTCACGCAGGATGCCGCGCATCAGTTTCTTGTTTCCGGTTGCCGGAACACCGTTTACCGTGTTGAAGGAAGTCATTACCATCGCTGCGCCTGCATCGATGCCGGCTTTGTAGGACGGCAGATAGAAGTCACGGAAGGTATGCTCGGAAAGCTCTACCGTATTGTAGTCTCTTCCTGCTGTCGGTGCGCCATAGCCTGCGAAATGCTTCACACAGGAAGCAATTTTGTACGGCTCCTTCAGATCGTCTCCCTGGAATCCGCGCACCATTCCGGCACAGAACAGGCCGTTCAGATACGGATCCTCACCGGTAGACTCCATGACACGGCCCCATCTCGCATCGCGAACCAGGTCGGTCATCGGTGCGAAGGTTACGTGAAGGCCGGAAACGGCTGCCTCTTTTGCAGCAACTGCCGCACACTTTTCGGAGAGCTCCGGTTCAAACGTTGCGCCCTGTCCCAGCGGAATCGGGAAAATGGTCTTGAAGCCGTTGATGACATCCAGCATGAACAGCATCGGGATATGATGCGGGTGCTGCTCCACGAAATCCTTCTGGATTTTCTTTAATGTTTCTGCGCCCATGGAACCCAGGATGGAACCGGAAAGCGCTACATTTTCCGGCGTAAAGCCTTTATCTGCCATCGGTCCCATCGCCGTGATGTCCATATCTTTATTGAAAAAGGCGCCCACCACCTGGCTCATCTGGTTCACTTTTTCTTCCAGCGTCATGTCGGCCAGAAGCTCTTTTAATTTCTGCTCGGTCATTTTTTCTCCTCCATACCTCGTTTTTGCTGTATCTGCTTCTTCAGAAACCCCTAAAATGTCAGAAAAATATCGCTTTTCCGTTTTTTCTGAATCTTATACTGAAATTTTACCACATCTGACCTGAAAAAAATATCCCCTGATCCGACCTTTTTCTTTCACTATTCCGACCTGTTTGCTGCTGTTCCGGTGCGTAAGAAAGTGATAAAATCCTCTGTTATTTCCCGGACATGTGAAGGGTGGCTTTCCGCTATTTTTCACTAAAGCTTCTTCGGTATTCCAGCGGTGCGTATCCCGTATTGTCCTTAAACATCTTCGTAAAGTACGAGAAATTGCTGTACCCCACATACAGCGACACCGTATTGATCGGCAGCGTGCTCTGTGTCAGAAGCTTTTTTGCCTCCTCCACCCGCTTTTGGATGATATAATTACTGATCGAAATACCCTTTTCTTTTTTAAAAATCCGGGACAGATAATCCGTATTCAAAAAGACAAGCTCCCCAAGCTCCTCCCGGTGAATCTCCTCCCGGTAATGTGCATCGATATAAGCGCATACCTGACTCGTGACCGAATCTGATTTGTTGATGTACTGTCTGTACTGAACTGCTTTCCGAACCAGTACCCCGGCATATTCCATCATCTCTTCTCTGCCATAAAGGGAATTCCGATGCAGGTTTTCCATATCCGCATCTGCAAACAGTGCATACGCCTTGATCTCCCGTTCCGAAAGCCATGCATATACCACCTGGGTCAGATCGGTACGGAGCGCTACCAGAAATTCTCTGGTAATCATTCCTTCCCGTTCCGTCCGGTCAAGGTATTTCTGCAGCCGCTCCAGCAGCTCCTCCGGTTTTTCCTCCGAAAGCAGAGCTTTCCACACATCCAGCTCCTTATTTTCGTAGCTGGTCTGCGGAGCCTGAAATTCATTCAGAAACAGCACCTCGTTCCGCACGGAAAGGCTTCCCTCCCGCATTTTCTGAAGATTCCGGCTCTGCTTTTGCATCCCCAGTACAGATTCCCACTGTCCGGCACCGCACCACAGCTCCAGATAGATTTTTTCATTCATCCACGCAACAAACTGCCGCAGAATTTCACAGTCCCGCTCACTGTCCTGCGGGAATGCTTTTTCCTTTGACTGTGTAACAATCCAGTAGCTGCCCGGTTCCTGGTAAAAAACAGTATCTACCGCAATATCCGTTTCCTCATACAGTTCCGACAGCACATTTTCGATCACAAACTCCATGGTCGCGGTATCCCACATCTCCCGCTTATTGCTCTTTATTTCCGGCATCAGACAAATCAGCCGGAAATAGTGTCCCGGTCCGTATGGCAGCTGACGCTGTGCTGCCGTTTCGCAGAATTTTTCCTCGGAGAAGCCGTCTTTCAGCACATTTTTCCAGATATCCTGCTGCAGAATTTTTCTGTTCTGGTTCCACTTGATGCTTTCCTGCCTGAGATCCTGTATTTTCTTTTCTTTCGCAACGGATTCCGCCGCACGCTGTACGGCCTCCTTCAGCTTGTCAAAATCGATGGGCTTTAGCAGATAATCGACACTGTTCAGCTGAATCGCTCTTCTGGCATAGTCAAACTCCGCATAGCTTGTCAGGAATATGACCTGGACCTTCAGCTCCTCTTTTCTGACCCACTCCACAAAGTCGAATCCCGTTCCGCCCGGCATCACGATATCGCTGATCACGATATCAATGTCCACCATTCCCATGATGTTTTTCGCCTGCTGTACGGAAAACGCAGTGTACACCTCGCTCACCCCGGTCTCTGTAAGATCGAGGTTTCTTTTGATACTTTCAATCACGTACTCTTCATCATCCACGAGCAATAGTTTCATGTTCTTCTCCCCCTGTCCTGTATGGAATATGGATATCTACAATCGCTCCGCCGAGCGGACTGTTATCGAAATGAATCTCGCCGGAATCGCCATAATAATAGTGGAATCGTTTCAGACAGTTTTCGATTCCGATATGCTTTCCATGCTCGGAAATATCTTCCCCTGCTTTCAGCCTTTGCAGCGTCTCCTCCGGAAAGCCGTTTCCAGTGTCCGAAATATAAATGTTGACATACTTTTCGTCTCCGCGGTCCTCCGGGTAAACCGTCACGGAAATCAGCGGAACCTTCTCCAGCGTCAGGGCATGTTTTGCCGCATTCTCTACAAACACCTGAATCAGGAACGGGAAGATTACTGCGTTTTCCACCTCTTCATGAACCTCAAAATAATAGGTGAATTTTTCCGGATAGCGCAGCAGCAGAATTTTGAGGTAATTTTCACAGTGGTTCGTCTCCGCCGTTACCGGCACCATCTCGCTTGTATTCCGGAAAATATACGCAAGATAATCGGACGTAATACGGCTCATCGACTTTGCATGGTCGTACTGACCGAAGTCGATCATGCTGTAGATAAAGTTCAGACAGTTCATATAAAAATGCGGGCGGATCTGGATTTTCAGGTAGTCCATCTCGATTTTCTGTTTTTGCAGCTCCTGCTCATACAGCGTGATCTTCAACCGGCGGATCTGGTGAATCATGTTTCGGAATTTATCGTCAATCTGCTCCAGCTCTACCAGGTTTCCTTCCGACATCTGATAGGTGAGGTCCCCATTGTCATATTTCTGAAGATTTTCCGTAAACATACCGACCGGCCTTAGAATTTTGCTTTCCAGATGGAACAAAAGCATGGAACCCGCAATGACCATCAGAAAAGCAACGCCGAGAAGGGCAAACACACTTCCCGTCATCAGATTTAAGACTCCCGTCCAGGAAATCTTAATCCGGATTTCAAACGGCGCCTGTGAAAGCTCCTGCCGGAAGGTGTAATTGTCAGTATCAATTTTCGAATCGTCCGTTACAATTCCTTTTTCCGTCAGTATTCCGATGCTTTTTCCGTTCTGGTCAACGAGGCTGACATAGCCGCTCTTCCCAAGAGACAGTTCAGAGAACGGTTCCAGAATTGTCTTCAGATTGACGTAGCAGCCGAGTCCGACGCCCTGACTCTGCGCTACCTTGAGCATATAAATATCGTCTCCCTGGCACATCACGGTCCATTTTTTCTTGACTGCATACGCCTGCTGCGACAGGCTTTTGATCCTGCGCTTCAGCGCTTCCTGCAAATAGGGATCAACGGTGTAAAGCCCGTCGGAGGAAATGCTCAGCTGATATAAGCTGTCATCCTTCTGCGTATAGAGAAAAACATTGTAATCCGTTCCAAAATCCCACGCTGCAGATACATAATTCCTTCGCAGCTGCGTAATGACATATTCCTCATACTGATCCTTCTCCATCAGATCCATATATTTCCAGAAAGCAGAATCCGGGTTGGAGCTGTCCATTACAGTCGAGAACAGGTTTCGGCTGATTCGAAAAAAACGGTTATCCAGCTCATCCGTATACAGCTTTGAAATCTCTTCCAGCTGCTCATATACCTGCCGCTGCGTCCGGTTCAGAATAAGCACGCTCCCAGCCAGAAAAAGCAGCAGCATACTCAGCAGGCAGATCAAAAGATAACGCCCCTGCTGCGCCAGTGTTGTTTTTTTCGTCTGTTTTGAAATACGCATGAAGTTTCCTCCTTTTTCTGTTCCGGTACACTCGAAATTTTTCCGTGTTTGATTTTACGAACTGATCTTTTTTCTGAATATAATACAGCAGAAAAACAGTACACCTCATGTTTCCATGAGTCTGTACTGTTTTTCTGATTTATGTCGGAAACACCGAAATGTTTCTCTTTTTTATTCCTGCATGGAAAATCATCCCTTTACCGCACCAAGTGTGATACCTTCTGCGAAGTATTTCTGAAGGAACGGATAGATGATAAACAGCGGCAGCATGGCGATAAATGCGATTGCCATACGGATCGAGGTTGTCGGCAGCTTTGCCACCTCGGCACCGATATTTCCAGTTACTTTTCCACTTGCCAGGTACTGAATATCGGTGATCATCTGGTTCAGCAGGTTCTGGATACTGTAAAGCTTCTGGCCTTCATTTCCTGATAAATAGTATAAACCATTTGTCCAGTCATTCCAATAGCCAAGTGCGGAAAACAGTCCCATGGTTACCAGAATCGGTTTTCCAAGCGGCAGTGTGATGCTGGTGAAAATCTTCATGTGTCCTGCGCCATCGATTTTGGCCGCCTCGAACAGCGCGTCCGGGATACTGGTGTTAAAGTAGCTTCGGATCATCAGCACGTTGTTTGCACTTAACAGGAAGCCCGGAACAATCAACGCCCAGATCGTGTTTTTGATGTGAAGATAATTTACATACATCAAGTAGGTCGGCACCAGTCCGCCGTTGAACAGCATCGTAAAGAATACGAAAAAGGTAATTGCTCTGCGGTACGGCAGTTTTTTAACAGAAAGCGGATATGCCAACAGAGCGGACATCGCAATATTTGCAGCGGTACCAACAATCGTTACAAAAACGGTGATTCCGTACGCTCTCAGGATTTTCTCACCCTGACGGATGATATAGGAGTAAGCATAAAAGCTAAATTTCTCCGGGAAGAACGAATATCCGTTGCGGATCAGTGTGTTTTCATCGGTCAGCGAGGAAATAAATACGAGTACAAACGGCAGTACAATGGATAACGTAATCAGAATGAGTACTACATTAATCCAGAACTGGAAACGTTTTGCTTTTTTTGAATTTGTCATACTTCCATCCTCCTAGAATAATGCCTGGTCTTTGTCTACTCTGCGGACAATCCAGTTACTCAACATTACGACACAGAAGCCTACCAGAGACTGGTATACACCGGCTGCAGATGACATACTGATATTTCCCTGCTCAATCAGGGCGCGGTATACATAGGTATCGATAACGTTTGTGGTCGGGAACAGAACACCGGAGTTCATTGGTACCTGATAGAACAGACCGAAATCGGAATAGAAAATTCTTCCGATGCTGAGAAGCAGCAGGGTGATGATGGTCGGAACGAGGCTCGGCAGTGTGATTTTCGTAATCTCCTGCCATTTGCTTGCGCCGTCCAGTCTGGCAGCCTCATAGAAGGAAGGATCGATACCGATCAGCGATGCAATGTAGATCAGGCATCCGTATCCTACGCCCTTCCAGCAGTTCGCGATGATCAGGACCGCCGGCCAGTATTTCGGTTTCTGGTACCACTGAATCGGGTCAATGTGGAACAACGGAAGGATCGAGTTGTTGACAAGACCATTTTCTGCACTCAGAAGCGCATATACGATGTAGCTTAAGATAACCATGGACATCAGGAACGGAAGAAGAATCGCACTCTGATATATCTTTTTGAGCTTTGTGTTTCTTACCTCCGTAATCAGAATCGCAATGGCAATTCCGACTACCATGTTTACAAGAATAAATGCAACGTTATACAGCAACGTGTTTCTTGTAATAATCCATGCATCCTTGGAAGCAAACAGGAACTTGAAGTTTTTAAGTCCTGCCCACGGGCTTGCCAGATACCTTTCGCAAAATTCAGTTTTTTAAACGCAATCACCATACCTGCCATCGGGATATAGTTGTTGATCAGCAGATACAGAAGTGCCGGAAGCATCATCAGATAAAGCGGCCAGTATTCCTTCAGCACGTTTTTCTTTTTTCCTTTTTTAACCTCTGCTTTTTTCATAAAGCGTGTCTCCTTTTATGAGGGCTGTTTTTTCAGGTTCTTTCACAGAGAAGGCTCCACATCTTTTCTAGTAAGAGTGGAGCCTCGGTTACTGTATCACACCGGATTTTCTTCCGCCCCGGTCGTGTTCTTTTTACAAATTAGCCTATTTCTTTGCAAGAAATGCATCCAGCTGCTCCTGCTTTGCAGCAATGACATCATCGATTCCCGCATCGTCCAGTGCCTCCAGGAACTGTGGAAGCAGTTCTTCCGGATCTCCGGAGCCGCTGCTAAGTGCGCCGTTGTACTGGCTGATTACGTTGTTCAGGGCTGATACCTGATCCGCATATTCGCTGTTATCAAAGACAAATCCCAGTGCTTTCGACTCGATACCGGAAGCGTTGAACTCCTGCATTTTGTCCCAGAGCTGCGGGTCAGATCCATCCCATTTGTATGCGATGAACTGGTTCGGAAGCTCCCATCCACAGTTAAAGCTGTAGCCTGCATTGTCTGCTGTTACACCGTCCGGGTAGTTGATGATTCCGTTTTCTTCATCTTCTACTACGTAGTCGGTTCCCTCTTCGCCCCAGTTCAGAAGGTTCATGACCTCCGGGCTGCCATAGATATAATCGAGAACCTGCATTGCTTTTTCCGGATTTTCGGAGTTCTGTGCTACAGAGAAGATAATTCCGCCGTAAGAGGATGAGTTGATGATCGGCTGATCATAGAACGGTACGATTTTAAACTCATATCCTGTGGAGCTCTGGAACTCAACCGGGGTACCTGGATGATAAGCAAAGAACAAGGAGAAGAGATTTCCTGCTTTGCATACGGTTCTCCAGTTTTCTGTGTTTGTTCCGGCATCCTTGCTGATATAGCCTTTCTGATACCAGTCATGCAGCATAGTTGCAGTCTCCTTGTACCAGTCGCTTGCAAAGTAGTTTTCTACGGTTGTGCTGTTGGTCTGATCCATCAGAGCGCCCGTGTTGGCATCGCCAAGTCCATCAGCGCGGGACAGACGGCTCAGAGGCGTATCACTGTTGTTGCTGGAGAACAGCATTGTCATATCAGGCTCGCCTGCCTGTACGGTCTCAAATACTTTCTCCATATCCTTCGGCTCTTTGATTTCATCGGTATTGATATTATACTTTTCTACCAGGTCTTTTCTCATGAAGATGGCTGGAATGCTGCCTCGTTCGATCTGGTTCGGAACGCCATAGACAAACCCATCAATCTGATTTGTTTTTGCAATATCCTCGCCATAGATATCTTTCAGGTTTGTGCCGTATTTGTCAATCAGTTCAGACATATCCATGATCTGGCCGGAATGCATATACTGTACAGCTGTTGTTGCATTTGTGTACAGAAGATCGATTTTCTCATCGCCGGAAAGCATCAGCTGTAACTGCTGAGATGCGCTTGCCCACGGAAGAACAACGATATCGAGCTTTGCATTCAGCTCCGGCTCCAGAATCTCGTTGATTTTTTCTTCGATTCTCTCTTCATCCTGCTGCTGGCTGCCCTGCAGTACCATAGTTACAGTGTACGGCTCGCCTTTTTCCTCTGTCTTTGCCGTACTTCCGGAAGCTGCGGAGGAACCGGAATCAGAACTGGATCCTGTGCTTCCGCATGCTGCCATGGAAAATGCCATGGTTGCCGCAAGAATGCCTGCTAACACTTTTTTCTTCATACTTTTTCTCCTTTTCACGTATCGTGTTGTGTGACCTTTGATGGTTGTATTATAGCAGGATTTTGACTTGCAACTCTATAACTGATTTGACTTTGAAGTATCACTCTTCCGACCTTTGTGTCTTTTTTGTGTCTTTTTTCTGTCAAAAATCTTCCACCATCTTTGCCCCTTCTGCCCCATCGAGTTCGGTCACGGTTCCATTCATGACACGGTAGACTCTCTGGCAGAGGCCGAGGACACTCGGACGGTGCGTCGTAACGATACAGGTTTTGTTGGGACGCTGACGGATGATGTTTCGGAGGACGTTTCGTTCCGTCGTGACATCCAGTGCCGAGGTGGCTTCATCGAGAAGCAGCACCGGGGCATCGCGGAGGACGGCACGGGCGATAGCAAGCCGCTGGGACTGGCCTTCGGAGAAACCGCGGCCACGTTCCCCGACGCGGCTGTTGATGGTATCCGGAAGATGCTGGACGAAATCCCAGGCGCAGGAGATTTTGAGTGCTTCGATAATCTCCTCGTCGGTCGCATCCTCTTTTACCATGCGCATATTTTCGGCGATTGTGCCGGAAAGGATCGTATTTCCCTGTGGAACATAGGCGAAGAGATGACGCGTTTCGGCGTTCATGGGAACCGTCTTTCCGTTTGAGGCAATGATCACGGTTTCCCCCTCCTGCGGGCGGATAAGGCCGAGAATCAGGCGGATCATCGTTGTTTTTCCCTCGCCGGACGGGCCAACCAACGCTACAATCTCGCCGGGAGCGGCCTGAAACTCCGATCTGGTGATTACTTTGTTTCCTTCTATATAGGAAAATTCTACCCCGTGCATCTGTACCCGGAAGCCATCCTTTGCCAGCGGATCAAGCGCGGCACTCTCCGGGATATGGACTTCTTTTGGCAGCTCTACGAGCTCACGGATCCGGTGCGCCGAGACGGAGCTGTTGAGGAAGGACGGAATAATCGAAATCACGTTTCCAAATGCGCCGGAAAGGTTACTCCGCTGCTGCAGGAACAGTGTCATGGTTCCATAGGTAATGTCGTGCGTCCACAGACGGAACAGGCAGTATCCGAACGCCGTAAACTCCACCGCACTCCCGAGAATAGACATTACGATATTGGTTTTGATCGTAAACAGATTATATTTCAGGCTGATGTCTTTGAAAAGTCCCTGCCACCAGCGCATCTTTTTGCTGTAATACGGCGCAATGCCAAACGATTTGATGGTATCAAAATTGTAGAACGCTTCTACCTCAAAGCTCATCAGATTACTGCTCATCTCGCGTACTTCTTTGCTGTATTCCCGCTGGCGGCGGATCATAAACCGCGACATCAGAAGCAGGAACGGTGCGCTTAAAAAAGCAATCAGTGCCATGACCCAGTCATAATGCAGGATCACGAAAAAGGTGGCAATAAACCGATACACGGCAATGATAATCGTCGGGAGCCAGCTGATTGCGTTGCCGCTGACCGTTCCAATGTCGCCGTTGAAACGGTTGAGTACGTCACCGTTTGCGTATTTGCTGATTTCCAGCCAGTCCGCATCGACGATTTTGTCGAAAATATCCGCCTGGATGTCGTTGTTGATGGCGATACCAAGCTTCGTTGAAATGCGGTTGATGACACTCTCAAACCCAAGGCTGAACACGGTGCTTCCGATCATGATGCAAAGCAGCAGCGGGAGCTTCTGTATCTGGTATCCGGTGATGATATCGATCAGGTATTTTCCTGCCACGCTGCCGACAAGCCCAAGCGAAGTGCTTAAGATACCGAGAATCGTATAAAAAACAATCGCACCCTTATAGCGCGCGCTGTAGCCAAAAATCCATTTCCAGTCATCGATGATTTCCGAGAACGTTCCGTTTTTCCATCGCTCCGACAGGATGCGGAGAGACTCGAAGGGAGCGTCTTTACTTTTCTCTTTGGATTCTTCCTGCATGCGCGTCTCCTCTCTTTTTCCCGTCTGTGGTACGGATCATATCGTATTTTTTCAGCAGCTCGACACGTCCCGCACCCACTTCAATGCTCAATTTCTGTCCTTTTTCTCCCTGCCCCAGCCATTTCAGGATTCGCTCCACGTATGCAGCCGGGAGCAGAAACGGATACCTCGCCGCATAGGGATACTTGTTTTTCATATAGGAAGCTTCCGGAACCAGCGATTTCCAGATTCCCCCGGCTGTGTGCTTTTCCATTCCGGTTTCTGCCGCATACAGGGTAATGTTTGCACTGTGGATCCGTCCCGCGCTCGATTTTCCGAACGAACCGGCATCGAGAATATCGATCAGAAGCGCTTCGGAATCCGGGTGAAGCTTCTTTGCGGCACGGACTGCCCCACTTGCTTCATAAGAAAAGCCCAGATACCGCTCGCCGATATCCAGCAGATTGATACAGAAGCACGTCATATGATACTCTTCGCACAGCTGCCAGAACATTTCCCAGTCTATTTTTCTTCCATATATACGAATCATCTGTACCATATCACAGATCTGACGGATCCCGACGCCGCCGTGAAGAAAGTGCTTGAAGCTGTGACAGAGAAGATAGAAAAGATGATGCGTTTCTTCTAAGGTAAAAATACTCTGACCCTGCACTTCCACCCTGGATGGATGCGCAAAAACATCGGAAAATGCACGGTTCAGATAACCATAGGCAGAGGATTCTGTGCTGAACAGCCTGGTATGTATTTCATAGAAGACCCCTGTTTTCGGATGAATGTAGCCCATCTCTTCCGGGGCATCACCGTCTTTGGCATCATTTGGCATTGCGGTTTCTTTGTCCCGCACAAAGCCCTTCCGCATAAAATAGGCATCCACTGCCGAGAAATCCTTTTCCGGAATCAGCAGATCCTCATCCCCGGACGGGCGCAGATCCGGCTTCGGATAGAGATTTCTGCACACAATTCCTTTCATCACCAGCGGCTGCACGCCCAGCTGCGTCAGCTCCTTTTCATCGGAAAGAAACCGCGCTGTACGCGAAACCTGCTGCAAAATACTCTGCATCGCCTGCGTTTTTACCTGTCTGCGAAGCTCGTCCGAAAGCTCTGCAAATTCCGGTGTTTTGCCCACAACATCGTAGACCGCTGACAGCAGCGAATGCTGTGCCGCGAGGACAAACAGATGATTCCATTGTTTTTCTGTCAGCGCCTGAATTTCCGCCGGCGATGCTTTTTCTTCTGTCAAAAACGCACAAATCACCGCAAGGAATGCGGTTTCTGTTTCTGTAATCATCTTCTTTTCCTTTCATTTTCTCTGCACGCATCATTTTTCTTTTTATCCACACCGAATAACCGGGCATATCCATGCATCAGAATCGGGCGAAGCGGGATGATGCGAATCCAGACCTGTGCAAAAAACTCCCACCAGAACGTTCCCGGTACAAGTATTTTTCCTTTTCGCTCCACTTTTGTCACCCGTGCAAAGATCTGCTTCCGTTGCACATGATGCTCGATTTCCGTCTGTGCATCCCCGATTATGTCATAACCGTCTGCATGAACGCGGCAGATCCGATGCACGACAAACTGTCCGCCCGGCCGCTCGTAAAATACGATATCACCTTTCCAAAGTTCCCGCTCCGGCGCTCGGAAGAAAATACTGTCGCGTCCATGAATCAGAAACGGCGCCATGCTGCTCCCGGAAATCACCATACGCACTTCTCTGCCCTGCTCTACAAGTTCTTTCAGCATTCCGACATAGGCACGTGTATCCATCATTTTCATGCATGTTTCTCCCTTTTCTGAATCATGTTTTTGTGCAGTGCAGCTGCATATGTTTCACTTTCGAACGAACCGGCCCCGATCTCCTGCTCCAGCGTTTTCACCGCATCTTCTGAAATGTCGCACGCCAGATGATACACCGGAACTTTTCCAGCAAGCTGTTCGAGAAGGTCGAGACTGTGCACCATTCCCTCCCTGTCCCAGCGGTTCATGGTGATCTGTCCGTACAGGTTTGTAAATGCCTCTGCCGGGCGAAGCCGCCACGCCTGGTTCAGCTTCGCCTGGCTCAGCATCACGATGCATCCGACTGGCAGTTTTTTGTTTTCGCAGACCTCCGACGTTCCGCAGACCGGCCAGCCGTTTGCTGTCCACATTTTGCCATCGTATTCAAGCAATGCCTTATCACCGTTTACGGTGCGGCTTCCCCGGTACTGCTCCCAAAGGCCCGCCTGCGTAGTTTTGCCCGTTCCAGATGGTGCTGAAAAGAGCATGGCCTTCCCCTGATACTCCAGGTATGCACAGTGCAGAATCAGGCATGGCCGCTCCGACAGGCGGCGTTCCAGTGCAAGAAGAGACAGAAATACAACCTCATATTTTGCAACTCCATCCAGATACCATCTCCCGACAAACACCTGTGCATGCTTTTGTGCCGTCTCACGATACAGTGCATAGGGACGCTCTTCTCCTTTCACACCGATCAGGCGGCTCTCCAGCCCTTCCCCGTTACGAAACACCTGCAAATCGACCCGGTTTACAAGTAACTCACCCTCCGCCTCCGGAAGTATATCGACAATAGTAATGGTATAGGTATAGTCTGTCGACTCCTTTTCCACCGCAAACTTTTCCATATCCGCCGGAAGGACCAGCTCCTCCGGAAAGCGCAGCCGGAAGGAAAAGCTTCCTGTCTGAAATGTTTTTTCCATAAAAACTCCTCTTTTTTCTCTGTGATCTTCCATTTTCCACACATCGTGTCACGATCCCTTTTTCCGCATTTATGATAGCAAAAAAAAGATGCTCAGTCAATTGTTTACTCCTGTTATGTAATGTAACTTGTAATTTTTTTACTTCCTTTTCTTTCCTGCTTTTCCTTGACTTTTCCACCTTTTTCTCTTATAATTACTTGTAATGATAACTGTAATTGCATTTCTGCGCGCTTTCTCCTATTTTACCGGTTTGACGGCAGAAATGGTGTTCGCCCGAAAAGGCACGGCACTTTGCAAGAGGAGGTTTTGATGGAACCAATGGCTTCTCCGACCTGGTCGGATCTGTTACAGAAAATAAAAGAAACGAAATATCGTGTCAGCGCCGATTATCTACTGCGTGAAATCGCAGGAGAATACGCGATCATTCCCGTCGGGGCTGCGTGTCAGATTTCGAATGCTGTAATGGTTCCAAACGATACCGCCGTATTCCTCTGGAATGCATTTTTGCAGCCGCATACCATTTCGGAGGTCGTTGCACAGGCGGCAGAAGAGTATGAGGCTCCGGAGGAAAAAATTCAAGATTCCGTGTTAAACTTTGTGCATGATACTTTAAAATATCAATTATTAGAGGAGGTTGTTTCATTATGAGAAGAGAGTGGATGGAACCTGTAATCGAGGTTCAGGAATTTGTTGCAAATGAGTATGTGGCGGCTTGTGGAGATAGTGGAAAGGTTTATAAGTTTGAATGTAATGCCGGAGATAAAAATTTATATCTTATCTATCCTTATAACGTTTATGTTGATTCAAATCACAATGACATCTGGGATGAAGGCGATGAAAAGCTGGGTAGCTATCATGCCTGTGGTGCTGCTCACGAAGCACCTGTACGTGACGACTTTTTAACTGGTTTCATGAAAGATACGCGGCCCTGGAGGGATCAGAGTCCTGTTCCTGTAGTCATCTGGAGAGGTAAAGACGGCAATAATATCCACTGTACCACCAACTTAGACATCAATTCCTGGGCGACCGCAAAATCCTGATTGTTCCCACAACATCATATTTTTTCAAACGACTGTAAAAGGATCGAACCAACCGTTTCGATCCTTTTCTTTCTGTTTCCAGGTAAAGCGTATATTCGCAATCCGCTTCGCTACTTGTTCATAGCCGAATAGCTGCTTCGCTGCTTATCAGGAGTGGCTTATACCACTCCTGATACAAGCAAATCCCACCCCACTGCTTATTGCTTCACGCAATAGAAGCAGGGGACTTGTCTGATTCGGTTCATCTCTGGTCCTCCGGAGCGTGTCGGAAATGCTTTTTCAGACACGCTCTGGACCGGTTTTGTTTTTCGGAGGAATTTTTATGAACTATATGGACGACGCTTCGACCTTTGAGCGTTCCCTTCTCCAGAAAGCCCGCCAGAAGCACATTCCCGTTACTGGCGCGCTTGAGCTTCTGCCGCTTTGCAATATGAACTGCGACATGTGCTATGTCCGGCTGTCCCGTTCGGAAATGGAACGGCAGGGACGGCTTCGCACGGTGGAGGAATGGGTTCGCCTTGCAGAGCAGATGCAGAAGGCCGGTACTGTTTTTCTTCTTCTGACCGGCGGGGAGCCGCTGCTCTTTCCGGATTTTAAAACGCTGTATCGCAGGCTTCGAAACCTGGGCATGATTCTTACCATCAATACAAACGGAACTCTGCTGGACGAAGCCTGGGCTGATTTTTTTGCCACATACCCGCCGCGCCGCATCAACATCACACTCTACGGTGCCGATGCCGCTTCCTACGACCGTCTGTGCCATTTTCCACAGGGCTTCGATCAGACTCTTCGCGCAGTCCGGCTGCTCCGCGCACGAAACGTGGATGTGAAAATCAGCTGCTCTGTGACCAAAAAGAATCCGCAGGATTTTTCCAGGATTTTTGCCCTCGGACAAGAGCTCGGTGTCCCTGTCCACGCCGATCACTATATGATGCCCGCCGTCCGGGAACGCTCCCTCCCCTTCGATGCGCAGGTACGCCTGCACCCAGGGGACGCTGCCGCACTGGCCTTTCAGGCACTGAAGCTGCAGCTGGATGCCGATATTTTCCGGCAATATGTCCGGGAATCCGTCCGTCGTGTCAACGACCCGGCTTTCCCGCGGGGGGACGGTCACATTTCCTGTCTTGCCGGGAACTGCTCCTTCTTTATCAACTGGCAGGGCCGGCTTTTCCCCTGTGTCATGCTTTCAGAGCTGTCGGCACCGGTCTTTGATCTCGGCTTTTTGGCAGCCTGGGAAACGGTTTCCGCAAAAGCCCGGAATCTTTCGCTTAGCACAAAATGCCGGCAATGCCGTTTCCGGCCAATCTGCCGTACCTGTGCAGCTGCTTCCTTTTTAGAGACCGGTTCGTATCAGGCGCGCCCGATTATCTCTGCCGCTATGCCGAACATTATTATGATCTGCTGCTCGCCGAGCTCGCTTCCTTTTCTTCCGATCCGTCATAAGTTGTATCTGAGCAAAAAAACAAAAACTCCCGCCGGAATCCATTTGGTGGTTTTCCGGCGGGAGCCTCTTTGCGGTTTCGTATCCTTTTTCTTATTCCCGGTACTCTTCCTCAATATTTTTTACAGCGCGAAGCTTGTTTGCATAGGCAAGGATCTCTTCCTTCGGATAATTCTGTTTCCGACACCAGGTTAAAATTTCTTCTTTTACCTCTTCCGGCATTTTGTTGTTCAGACGGAGACAGTCGCAGAAGGTTCTTTTCGGCGCATAATAGCGGTAGGATCCGAACTCTGTTTCTTTCTCACAGATCTCGCCCGGAAGACCGGCATTCTGAAAATAAAAACGTCTGATTTCAAAATTTTCCAGCTCCATCTTCTTCCGGTCTGTGCGGGATGTGGCAACCGCAATGGTTTCCGGCTCCTTCTCCAGCATTCCGGCAAGCCATGCAGCGCTGTCCATGCAGATCACCGCGCGCGGGTTTACCTTTGCAATTTCTATATATTGATAGTCTTTTGGCTTTTCATAGCCACACTCTTTGCACCAATACCATCCGCGTGCAAAACGTTCAAGACTTCCTTCCTCTTCCATTTCTGCAAGCTGCAGTACGGTCACCTGATGATCGCGGAGGTCTGAAAAGCTCATATAGCCATGATGTTGTTTAAATAAAGTCGTAATCTTCTGGTATGTTTTAAAAAGCATATCTTTTTTCCCCTTTCAGGATGTGTAACATCGTTTTTCATCTATAGGCGTTTGCACATATAATATTCCAATTTTCATCGAATGGCAAGCCTTAATTTCCTAAAGATTGTTTTTTCTCTGTATTTTTGTCATTCCTGCAAAAGAAGAGAGAAGAGACCGGATTTTTCACTATGAAAACCCGTTCTCTTCTCTCTTTTTTAGGTACTGTTTCTTTCTCTGTACGGTCTCTGTAACCATTCAGAGTCTCTCTTCATACCATGCCGCATCCGGCCGGCTTTTTATTCCTTTGCCGTTTCCAGAATCTCTTTCAGGTACTGAAGAAACAGCTGACATTCTTCCATCGTTCCCACGCTCACACGGCTCATCTCAAAAGCGCCGATACGGATGCCCTTTTCCATCAGCTGTTCCTGAATCCAGGCAGGATCTTTTCCGGTATCGAAGTAGATGAAATTCGACTGGGACGGATAAACCCTGCAGCCAAGCGCTGCCATCTCTTTTTCCAGATATTCTCTTCCCTCCACGATTTTGGCTTTCTGCTCCTGATAATATTCCTGGTCTGCCAGGCCTGCCACTGCCGCTTTCTGGGCACAGACATTCAGGTTCCAGGAAGCGGAACATTTCCGCATGATTCCAATCAGCTCTTCGGATCCCAGCGCATAGCCGACACGAAGGCCTGCCATCGCATAATATTTGGAAAAGGTGCGGAGAACCAGAATCGGTTTTTCCGGATGCGCTTTCATATAATCAACCATACTGCAGCAGTCCGGCTCGGTAGCAAACTCCATGTATGCCTCATCCATCACCAGCAGCACGTCCTCCGGAAGGGTATCTGCGAATGCCTCCAGCTCCCCGATCGCACATACGTTCCGGTCGGGTTATTCGGATTGCAGATCACCACAATTTTTGTTTTTTCACCGATTTTTTCTTTCATGGCAGGCAGATTAAATTTCTGCTCCTCGGTTACCGGTACGGAAACCGGCACACCGCCGTTTAAGTATGCCATATCGGCAAATGCCCCGTAGGTCGGAGCGGAAAACAGAACCTCATCTCCCTCGTCCAGAAAGGTCAGTCCGATCATATCGATCATCGCACTCGATCCGGCGCCGGTCAGTACATTTTCTGCTTTTAATCCGTACTGCTCCGCCACCTTCTGTTTCAGCAGTACTGCTGCAAAATCAGGATAAAAATGGCTTCCCGCCATAGAGTCCTCCAGTGCCGCCACTGCCTTCGGTGACATTCCGTAATTGTTTTCGTTTAATCCCATATGGATCAGTTTTGAGGTATCCTTCGCAAATGCTTTCTGGCGTTTGCTCGGCGGCATACTCTGTAATGCGTGGCTGATGATTTTATTTACTTCCATATTCATTTCCTCCTGTTTTCACGGCTTCTATTGTTTTTTTTCCGGAAAATTACCGTTTTACGGCTCCCCTCGAAACAGCTGCTAAGCCATCTGCGGAGCCTTCCCGTTTTCCGATTTTTTGCTTAAGACTCAGAAGAGCTGTCTCCCAATACCAGATATTTGGTACGGATCATGTTTCTGGACGGGTCAATCTCAAAGTTTGTGATATCGGTGCTTACCAGATAAATATTGGAAGAATTCAGTACCGGTACGCCGAAGCAGTAGTCGTTTATCAGTACGCTCTCAGCCTGGTGCAGCAGCTCAAATCTGGCGGTCGGATCGCTTTCCTCATTCGACTGTGCCATCAGTTCGTCATACTCCGGGCAGTTGGTCTTGTTATCGTTGTAGCTGTCGTTGGAGCGGTACATGGAAAGGAAGGTGAACGGATCAGTAAAGTCTGCAGTCCATCTCATGCGGGCAAGCTGGAAATCACCGGATCTTCTCTCTGCTACCTGTACCTGCTGCTCTTCTGCCTGAAGCTCCACCTCGATGCCAAGGTTTGTTTTCCACTGTGCCTGCAGGGCCTGTGCCATATCACTGTCAAGCTGGAGGCTCGGGTATTTGTAGGTGATGGCCGGGAAGCCTTCTCCATCCGGGTAACCGGCCTCTGCCAGAAGCTCTTTTGCTTTGTCCGGATCAAAGCCGATCGGATCTTCCTCTACTTCCTCTGCCCAGTCCTTGCCGCTTGCGGAGGATTTCAGATGTTTTGCTACGAAGAAATCACTTGCCTCATAAGAGGAACCGCACGCGGAAGCTACCTCATCGCGGTTGACTGCCATAGAGAACGCCTGGCGGACGCGGACATCGTCAAAAGGTGCTTCATTTACATTGAACAGTACATAATAACTAGTCTGAGATGGAGAAGTAATCAGCTCATCGCTGTCTTTATACTCGTCCATAACGGTATAATCTGCTGAGATAAAGTTCAGCTCACCGGATTTATACGCATTGATGATGGACTGTGTATCGTCCATAACCATTTTTTTGATCGTATCGGTTTTGATCCGGTCTGCCTGAACGTAATTTTCATTTTTCTTATAAACGCTGTACTGGTTCGGTACATACTCTGCGAGGTAGTACGGTCCGCAGCTTACCAGTGCATCCATGTCATTTCCCATTGCCCAGTCGCCGTTGGTCTCGGTCTGAAGCTCACGATGCGTCGGCATATAAACCGGAAGTACAAAGAGCTGTTCGAAGTAAGCGCACGGCTCCTTTAAGTTGAATACGATGGTCTTATCATCGCTGGTGTCTACGCCAAGTCCGCTCTCATCGCCGGTTCCGTTGTACATCTCCTCAGCTCCCGCAATCGGGTAAAGCATTGAGGAATAACCACTCTTGCAGTTCGGATCCAGTGCGCGGACAATGGTATTTTTGAAATCGGCACTTGTCACATCGTCTCCGTTGCTCCATTTTGCATCGCTGCGGAGGTGTACGATGTACTGTGTCATATCCTCATTGACATCAACGCTTTCTGCCAGAATGTAATCCCAGGAACCGTCCTCTTTCATTTCCATGATCGGGGCCATACACACATCATCGTAGGACCACCACCATAAACCGCTCTCTCCTGCACTGTCCAGACTTCCGGCCTCGGTATTCATTGTTGTCACAATCATATCGGAAGTACTGCCGCTTTTGCCTCCTCCGGAAGAGCTGCTGCTTCCTCCGCTGCTTCCGCATCCGGCAAGGGATCCTGCCAGAAGAACAGCCGCTGCCAGTGTCGCTGTTGTTTTCCATAATTTTCTCATAATGTTCTCCTCCTTTTGCTGCTGATGCTTGTTTGAAACACAGCTCCGGTCCCCGGAACCTCTGTTCCCGAACCTGCGCACCGGAATGGTTCTATTTTGCTCCGGCCAGCAGCGGTTCGATTGCCAGACCCTCCCTCTGTCTCAAATACCGCGGGGAATATAAGAAGCAAGCCACTTTCCTGCCCTCAATATCATACGTTGCCGGGCGGGCCTGGCTGCATTCTTCCATAGCGTAGGGGCACCTCGTGTGGAACGGGCATCCTTTCGGCGGATGGATCGGACTCGGGATTTCGCCTTCCAGCAGGATTCGTTTTCTGCTTCTTGCGGTCTTCGGATCCGGAATCGGCTCTGCGGAAAGCAGTGCCTTCGAATACGGGTGAAGCGGACGGCGGTAAACATCATTGGATTCTCCGATCTCTACCATGTGTCCCAGATACATGACACCGATCCGGTGGCTGATATGCTTTACCATGCCAAGATCGTGTGCGATAAAGAGATAGCTGATGCCCTCTTTTTTCTGAATATCCTCCAAAAGGTTGATGACCTGTGCCTGGATGGAAACATCGAGCGCCGAAATCGGTTCGTCGCAGACGATAAAGTCGGGTTCGAGTGCCAGCGTTCTCGCAATTCCGATTCGCTGTCTCTGGCCGCCGGAAAACTCATGCGGATATCTCCGGATGTGGTCCGGTTTTAATCCAACCGTTTCCAACAGCTCCTGCACGCGTTCTTTTCGCTTTTTTTCATCGTACATGTGATGGATTACCATCGGCTCCTCAATAATCTCACCGACAGTAAAACGGGGATTTAAGGATGCATACGGATCCTGGAAGATCATCTGCAGCTTCTGCCGGTAGGGAAGCATCTTTTTCCGGGAAAGCCTGGAGATATCTTCTCCCTCGAAAACGATTTCGCCCTTTGTCGGCTCATAGATCCGTAAAATCGTGCGGCCAAGTGTACTTTTTCCACAGCCGGATTCTCCGACCAATCCGAAGGTTTCCCCCTTTTTTACCTCGAAGGAAATACCATCTACGGCGATGACCTTCTGCGCTCCCTTCATTCCTCTGTTCACATCAAAGTATTTACACAGGTCTTTTACTTCCAGTACATTTTCACTCATTGGCAGCCGCCTCCTCCCCGGAAACTGTGATTTTTGTTTCATCCATACATTCCAGCCAGCATCTGCAGCAGTGCGTCTCGCTGTAGGTTGTCACCGGAGAGGCCTGTACCTCACAGATCTTCATAGTGTAAGGACAGCGGCTCATAAATGCGCAGCCCTTCGGAAGCTTTAAGAGGTCCGGCGGTGTTCCCGGAATCGGAACGAGCGGTTTATCGTTATCCTTTGCCGAATTGTTGATACTGTTCAGAAGACCTTTCGTGTACGGATGATGCGGTTCGTAGAAAATCTCATCGACGGTTCCCTCTTCTACGATCTGTCCGGCGTACATAATGGCAATCCGGTCGCACATAGAAGCGACAACGCCGAGGTCGTGGGTAATCATAATAACGGAGGTTCCTTTTTCCTTCGTCAGCTTTTTCAAAAGCTCCAGAATCTGTGCCTGTACGGTCACATCCAGTGCGGTTGTCGGCTCATCTGCGATAATCAGCTTCGGGTCACACGCCAGAGCCGTCGCAATGATGATTCTCTGCCTCATACCGCCGGAAAATTCGAACGGATACTGATCGAGCCGTTTTTCCGGACTTGGAATTCCAACCTGCCGCATCAGCTCAATGGCTTTCGCTTCCGCCTCTTTTTTGGAGCAATTCTGATGCTTTCGAATTCCCTCTGTCATCTGAATTCCGATTTTCAGGATCGGATTCAGAAATGTCATCGGATCCTGGAAAATCATGCCGATGCGGTTTCCGCGGATCTGCTGCATTTTCTTTTCATAAGCTCGTTTTTCTTTCCGGTCCTTTGTGTGCGGCGGAGAAATGTTTTCTCCGTCGAAAAGGATCTCTCCTTCTTCCACTCTGCCGTTCGATGCCAGAAGCCCCATCAGGGTCAGCATGCCGACACTTTTTCCGGAACCGGACTCGCCGACAATACCAAGCACCTCGCCCTTTTCCAGATGGTAGGAAACATCGCGGACTGCGCTGACGGTTCCCTGCTGCGTTTCAAATTTTGTTGTGAGATGGCTGATTTCGAGTAAACTCATACGCTTTACCCCCTGGTTTTCTTTGGATTAAAGGCATCGCCGATTCCCTCGCCGAGGAAGTTCAGGGAGAAAATGGTGATACAGATGCAGATGGTCGGCAAAAGCAGCTGTCCCGGGTGCATGGTGAGCACCTGTCGGGCATCCTGCGCCATGGAACCCCAGCTTGCCATCGGAGCGGAAATGCCGATTCCGATGAAGCTTAAGAAGGCTTCGGTGAAAATGGCGTTCGGAACAAGGAAAGTAATCTGTACGATGATCGGCCCGATGGCATTGATCAGCAGATGGCGGAACAGAATTCTCGCATCGCTTGCTCCGATGACGAGTGCTGCCATGGAAAATTCCTGCTCCTTTAAGGCGATCAGCTGGCCTCTTACCTGACGTGCCATGCCGATCCAGCCCGGAATGCAGATACCGATCAGAATGCTTCGTACATTCGATCCGAGAACCATCATGATCAGAATAACGTAGATCATAGATGGCATTGCGTAGATGATATCCACAATACGCATCACAAAGTTATCAAATTTTCCACCAATGTAGCCGCACAGTCCACCGATCACCACACCGAGTACGGTGTTGATGACGGCTGCTCCAAAACCAATCGCCAGGCTGATGCGGCCTCCGTAGTAGAGTCTTGTAAATACATCACGGCCGAATTTGTCGGTTCCGAAAATGTGCTGTGCCGAAAAGCCCGCGTACTGATTGGCTGCGTCCTGTGCATCGTATGCATAGGGGCTGATCATCGGTCCGAAAATGGAAACCACCGCCAGAAGGAGGATGACGACCAGTCCGAGAACTGCCATTGGATTTTTCTTAAATCTTCCCCATGCCGCTTTCCAGAAGCTTTTGCTCTCCACGGCAATAAACTCGCTGTTCTTTTTGGATGGATCAATCGGTGAAAACCAGTCCATAACAGTCACCTCCTAGTTTGTCAGTTTGATTCTCGGGTCAATGAGGGAACAAATGATATCCACCGCCAGGTTGGCAACGGTGATAATCACACCGATGAAAACACTGAAGCCAAGGACTACGGTATAATCACGGTTCGTGATCGCATTCGTAAATTCACGTCCGATTCCGGGAATGGAAAAAATAGATTCTACAACAAAGCTTCCTGTGATCAGAAATGCGATGGCCGGTCCGAAATAGGTGACAACCGGGATCAGTGCATTTTTAAGGACGTGACGCGCGGTGATGTACAGATTGCTAAGTCCCTTCGCTCTTGCCATCGTTACGTAATCCATCTGGATCGCCTCGGAATACGTACTCTTGGTCAGTCTGGCAATCGAAGCGATCTGTCCGAATGACTGTGCTGCCACCGGAAGAATGTAGTTGGCCGGAGAACCAAGACCGACGATCGGGAGTACCGGCCACCAGACACCGAAAACCATCATCAGCAGGATCGCTGTGACGAATCCCGGGATACTGACCCCCAGCGTCGCAATTCCAAGCAAGGTGTTTTTCACTGCCAGCCGCTTGCTCGTCGCCATCCAGATACCCATCAGAATACCGATGAAAGCGGATACCGCGATAGAGAGAAGTCCGATGCTTAGCGTGTACGGAAATCCTCTTGCGATCAGTGTATTAACAGAAACGTTCTTTTTATAGGAAATGCCGAGATCTCCGTGCATCAGATTTTCCATGTAAAGAATATACTGTTTCCACATGGGTTCATCCAGCCCGTAGGTCGATTCGAGCTGCTCAATGGCGCTCTGGGAAAGATTGTCTGCCTCGAACGGGCTGCCCGGCATAATCCGAATCAGGAAAAAGGTAATGGTGATCAGTGCCCAGATCGTCACCACTCCAATGAATAAACGTTTTATGATGTATCTTACCATGCAGCATTCCTCCCGTTCCGGCTTTTTTAACTCAGAAGAGGCAGCTGAACGATCTGTTCTGGCTGCCTCTTTGCACCTTTTTACTGTCTTTTGTTTTTATAATGCTTCCTCGCCGCGCTGGCCGGTACGAACCCGGATGACGTCTGCCACTTTCTCGACAAAAATCTTTCCGTCTCCGATATTTCCGGTACACAGCTTCTTTTCCAGGAAGCCTTTTAATACTTCAATTGTCTTATCGTCACCGACGGTCTCGAATTTGCATTTCATCAGTACATTCGGTCCGCTCATGGTTCCGCGGTACATCACCCGGTAACCCTTCTGGTTTCCATATCCGGTGATATCCGTTTCCATCACGCCGTACACGGCACACGATTCCATGATGTCGATGACATCCTCCCGGTTCGCGGGTTTGACAATAACTGTCAGCTTTTTCATATCCGCACCACCTTTTTATTGATCCTTTTTCATCGATTCTTTTTATTTGTCATTGTGGAAGTGGAAGTTTGCATAAGCGCTGCATCCGTGCTCGTGCATATCCAGTCCGTCGATCTCTTCCTTCTCGGTTACGCGAAGTCCGATGGTCTTTTTCAGGACGAAGAACAGAATGAACGCCAGGATCAGGGTATATGCCGCAACTGCTACAAAACCGATCAGCTGGGTGATAAAGCTGCATCCCTCGCCGAAAATACCGGTAAATAAGGTTCCGAGTGCTCCACAGACACCGTGTACACTGATTGCACCAACCGGGTCATCGATTTTTACGACTTTATCAAAGAATTCAACTGCGAATACAACAACGACACCTGCAACTGCTCCAATGAACAATGCCTCGTAGTCGTTCACTACATCACAGCTTGCTGTAATAGCTACCAGTCCGGCCAGTGCGCCGTTCATTGTCATACTGATATCCGGTTTTCCATAACGTACCCAGGTAACAATCAGGGTAACAAGTGTTGCTGCTGCTGCCGCAAGGTTTGTGGTCATGGCAATATCGCCAAGGTTGTAGGTTGCTGCTGTGGTCGATCCACAGTTAAATCCGAACCAGCAGAACCAGAGGATAAAGACACCAAGTGCTCCAAGCGGAAGGTTATGACCAGGAATAGCAACCGGTTTTCCCTCTTTTGTGTATTTTCCGATACGAGGTCCGACCATTTTTGCACCGGCAAGGGCACACAGACCGCCGACCATATGAACTGCCGTAGATCCTGCAAAATCATGGAACCCGATCTGGCTTAACCAGCCGCCGCCCCAGATCCAGTGTCCGGTGATCGGATAAATGAAAACGCTGATCGCTGCAGAGTAAATCAGATAAGAGATAAATTTGGTTCTCTCTGCCATAGCACCTGATACAATCGTGGCCGATGTTGCACAGAACACGGTCTGGAAAATCATGAATACGCCGATCGGCAGTCCGTTGAACATGCCATCTGCATCTGCCAGCGATTTCGGGTTAAAGAAACCTGCTGTTCCGATAAAAGCATTGCTTCCTCCGAACATCAGCGCAAATCCGATGATAAAGAAGAAAATAGAGCCGAGCACGAAATCCATCATATTCTTCATCAGAATGTTTCCGGAGTTTTTCGCTCTTGTAAATCCTGTCTCCACCATGGCAAATCCGGCCTGCATAAAGTACACCAGAAAGGCTCCGACCATGGTCCATACGATATTGAGTAATACCTGTGTGTTTTCCATAATAAGTTCCTCCTCATTCCCATCTTACCTGTTCCCGTCTGCAGATCTTCTGAAACGGTCATCTTGAAACGGTAGCTTTCAGATTTTTTAAAGTGCCTGTTCGCCGTGCTCACCTGTCCGGATCCGCACTGCATCTTCGACATCGTAAACGAAAATTTTTCCATCGCCGTAGTTTCCGGTTGACAGGTTTTTCACAACAAAATCAACGATTTTCGGAGCCTTGTCGTCCTCCACAACGGTCTCCACTTTAACTTTCGGAAGCATTTTGGCCACGATTTCCGCTCCACGGTACATCTGACGATATCCCTTCTGGTTTCCATATCCAAGGATATTTGTGATCATCATACCGTTTGCCTTCTGCTCCTCGAGGAGTAGCTCCAGGTTTTCGAGGCTCTCCGGACGAATTACAATTTCCAGCTTTTTCATGATTTTCCCTCCCTTTCCGAACCGGCTCCTGTACAGCTTCTGATTTTTCCGGCTGCGGATTTCTTTTTTATCCGCCTTCCCGGTTTTCTCTTCCATTCATTTACCGGCTCTGCTGCTTCTATATAGAAATCTGTTTTCTGACAGATTTTCTAACCTCTTCTTTCATGCCTGGACTGTTCCGCAGCTCTGCTGTTTTTACAGTCGTTTTTTTGCAGCTGTTTTCACAATCCGCTGTTTTTAATTAATCACACTCGTCGGCATTCCCTCCAGGTAAGACCGGAAGTTTTTCACCGCCAGATCTACTGCGCGGAGTCTTGCTGCCTTCGGCTGCCAGGCGATATGGGAAGTAATAAAGGTGTACGGCGACTGCATCAGCGGAATCTGATACTGCGGCGGCTCATTTGCGACAACATCGAGTCCTGCCATATAAACCTTTCTCGATTCCAGCGCCTCAAGAAGCGCCTCCTCATCGATGATGATTCCCCGTGCGGTGTTGATAATGATGACACCGTCCTTCATTTTGGCAAATGCTTCACGGTTCAGCAGGTTTTCTGTTTCCTTCGTATGCGGACAGTGAATGGAGATCACATCCGACCGTTCGAAAATTTCTTCCATGCTGACCTGCTCGATGCCGTCATACTGCGGCCCCGTCTTTTTGTGACGGCTGTTTGCGATGACCTTCATGTCAAAGCCGAAAACAAAAACAGCATTTCCGATGATGTTCAGCGCATTCATCACGATGGAAGTAACCATTGAAATATTTGAGTTTCCCATAACCCGGAAAAGCGCCGCCCCCGCATTGTAGATTCCAAGAAACGGAAACGAAAGCGATGTAATGAAGAAGTATTCCACCGCGTAGGCCATAACCTGCTCTTCCACCGATCCGTAGACTACCCGGAGAATCCAACGGTTTCCGAAAAAGGAAATGCCGCAGATAACAAGTGCAATCAGTCCGCAGATCATCACGAGCTGTTCGGCTGCGTGACACGCTGTTTTCTTATCCCCGCTTCCGAGGAACTGTGCTCCGACAACGGAACCGCCGCTTGCCATCGATGTGAAAATCACGATCAGCAGTACACAGATCGTATTGACAAGTGAGATTCCGGAAACAGCCGTTTCACCGGCCCCGGATACCATCACCATATCTGCCATACCGACGGTAACGGCCAGCACCTGTTCCACAATCAAGGGAACGATCAGCCGGACCAGACGCTTTCGGTCAAATAAGACGTTTGTGTTTTCCATCGGACTTTCTCCTTTCCGGTAAAATCAAAAGGCGACCTGGAAGTCTTCCTTCCAGATCGCCCCGTTGCGAACTCTTTACTGACGTTTCTCCTTTGGATTGAAAAACGCGGCACGAAGCTTTCCCTTCGTACCGCGCCTTCGCGAATCCATTACTTATATGGAGTTTATCTTGAAAAACAGACAGAGCGTTTTCCGGTTTTCTGAGAGTGTTTTTTGGGAGAAATAAAACCTTGGAGAAAGGGAGAAAATTACAAACGGAGCGATTCTATTCCCAGAACCGCTCCGTTGCGTTATCTTTACTCTATTCTTTTTCTCTGCTGTTTTTCAACATAGGCACATTCTAGCGGAATTCCCGCTTTTTGTCAATCCTTAAATTTTTCGATGATTTCCGGTCTTTTGCATCGGTTCTGTCAATTTTACACAATTTCACCGATATTTTTTCGGTTGTTTCTGAACATTTTTCTCATGAACCTTTGAAATTTCTTTGTTTTCTTTTAAAATCGCGGAAAAACTCCGGTAAAATTCTGTGAAAATTCAGAGCGAACGCCAGACTTGGCATTCATCAAATATCCGCTACCTGTCTGGAGCGTGTTTGAAAAAAGCTCTGTTATGTCAGATCCAGTCAAAATCTCCGCCGGTAATCGCAAGACTTAAGAGTGCATCCATCTTTTCCACTTCCTCTTCGCCCTCAATTTTTTGCAGCAGCACTGCGGTGTCCAGCACATCCTCCAAAGATTCGCCAGGTCCGATTTCATAATCCACCTCCGCCTCGCAGTCCGGGCATGGGATTTTTTCCATCGTCTGAAGGGATAAAAAGCGGTTGCCGCATTTCTTGCATTCATAATAACCACATGTTTTGGTTCCGTCTGGTACGTAATACATTTTTTCATACTCCTTTTTATTTTTCATACTTCTCAATGATACACTGATGTTCTTTTACCGCATCCGTGAACTCGCTGCGGATTTCTTCATTTGGAATGTACGCCATCTGTTCTCTTCGATCGTATGCCAGATAGCCTAAGTGAATCAGTGCAGTTAAAACGTCATCTTTATTTTTAAATGTCACCATATCATTCTGATACGATTTCGTTTTTACTTTCACTCGTTCCCCGGACATCATCGTAATAATGTCTGTTATAATATGCATCCAATTACGTATCGGATTCTACATCTTAATTCCGCAGTATTCCCATGTCACTGTATCGAGCAAGAGGAACTCCTCTGTTCCAATCGGCTTTCCATCTCTGTAAGTTGAAAACACATCCGTGCTAATCAGATTTCCCTCTTTCGTAATTGCATCCATAGGTGTATGACCTACAACCTGCAACAACTTACGTGGCT